>NZ_JBHVKW010000045.1:0-60829 GCF_042797905.1 Amycolatopsis sp. NPDC057786 | reverse complement strand
GCACCCTCCCTCCCCACCCCACCTCACGAAAGGACGCTCCACCCGCAAGTCCTTCCTTGATCGCCGCCGCTCATCGAAAGGATCGCCACTGCTATGTCTTTGAAACGACGACTAGGTGTGCTCGTCACATCCGTGGTCACGGCTCTGACAGGCGTCGCGCTACCGGTGCAGACCGCATCGGCGCACGAAGCGGCCACGGTGCTCGTGTTCTCCAAGACCGCGGGCTTCCGGCACGATTCGATCCCCGACGGGATCAAAGCGATCAAGGACCTGGGGGCGCAGAACCACTTCGGGGTGGAAGCCACCGAGGACGCTGCCGCCTTCACCGACGCGAACCTCAAGCGTTTCGATGCGGTGGTCTGGCTTTCCACCACCGGTGACGTGCTGAACGCGGACCAGCAGGCCGCGTTCGAGCGGTACGTGAAGGGAGGCGGCGGGTACGTGGGAGTGCACGCCGCCTCCGACACCGAATACGACTGGCCCTGGTACGGGGAGCTGGTCGGGGCGTACTTCAAGTCCCACCCGCAGATCCAGCAGGCGAACGTCAAGATAGAAGACCACGACCATGTGTCCACTATGGACCTTCCGGAGACGTGGCCACGAACGGACGAGTGGTACAACTACCGCGAGAATCCGCGCAGCGACGTCCATGTGCTCGCGAGCCTGGACGAGAAGAGTTACCAGCCCGGCGACGGCGCGATGGGCGACCACCCGATCGCCTGGTGCCACGAGAATTCCGGCGGCCGATCCTGGTACACCGGCGGCGGACACACCAAGGCCTCGTACGCCGAACCGGCCTTCCTCAAGCATCTGGCGGGCGGCATCAAATACGCCACCAAGCTGAGCGAGCCCGGCTGTGCCAAGCAGCAGGAAGCTCCGGTCGACGCGGACTTCGACCAGATCACCCTGGCCAAGGGCGAGGAGAAGACCGGCGAGCCGATCGCGCTGTCCGTGCTGCCCAACCGCGACGTCCTGCACACCTCGCGCGACGGCCGCGTCTGGTACACCAGCTCGTCGGCGACGACGTCGCTGGCCGGGCAGATCCCGGTATACAACCACGACGAGGACGGCCTCCAGGGTGTCGCCATCGACCCGGACTTCGCCAAGAACCGCTGGGTCTACCTGTACTACGCGCCCAAGCTGAACACCCCGGCCGGTGACGCGCCGGAGAACGGCACCCCGGCCGACTTCGAGCCGTTCAAGGGCTACAACCAGCTCTCGCGGTTCAAGCTGGGCACCGACAACAAGCTCGACCTCGCGAGCGAGCAGAAGATCCTCCAGGTCCCCGCCGAGCGCGGGATCTGCTGCCACGCCGGCGGCGAGATCGACTTCGATGCGCAGGGCAACCTGTATCTGTCCACAGGGGACGATTCCAACCCGTTCGCCTCCGACGGGTTCACCCCGATCGACGAACGCGCCGACCGCAACCCGGTGTACGACGCGCAGCGCACCTCGGCCAACACCAACGACCTGCGCGGCAAGGTGCTGCGGATCAAGGTCGGCGCGAACGGGAAGTACACGATCCCGAAGGGCAACCTTTTCCCGCGCGGTACGGCCAAGACCAAGCCCGAGATCTACGCGATGGGCTTCCGCAACCCGTTCCGGTTCGCCGTCGACCGCGAGACCGGCTGGATCCACCTCGCCGACTACGGTCCCGACGCCGGCGCGGCCGACCCGAAGCGTGGTCCCGGTGGCACGGTCGAGTTCAACCTGATCAAGAAGCCCGGCAACTTCGGCTGGCCGTACTGCATCGGGGACAACCAGCCGTTCATCGACTACGACTTCGCCACCAAGCAGTCCGGCGCCGCCTTCGACTGCGCCAAGCCGAAGAACACGAGCCCGCGTAACACCGGCCTGACCGACCTGCCGCCGGTCGAGAAGGCGTGGATCCCCTACGACGGCGGTTCGCTGCCCGAGTTCGGCACCGGTCCCGAGTCGCCGATGGGCGGCCCGGTCTACCACTACGACGCCAAGAACCCGTCGCAGACCAAGTTCCCGGAGTACTTCGACGGCAAGACCTTCGCCTACGAATGGGAACGCGGCTGGATCAAGGAGATCACCGTCGGGCCGAACGGTGAACGCGGCGCCATCAAGCCGTTCTTCGACTCGATGGACCTCGTCCGCCCGATGAACGTCGAGTTCGGCCCGGACGGCGCGATGTACGTCCTCGACTACGGCACCGGTTACTTCGGCGGCTCCAAGGAATCCGCCGTCTACCGCATCGACTACACCAAGGGCCGCCGGACGCCGATCGTCAAGGTGGCCGCGGACAAGACGTCCGGGCAGGCGCCGCTGACCGTCAAGTTCGACCCGGCGGGGACGAACGACCCCGACGGCCAGGCACTGACCTACGCGTGGGACTTCGACGGGAACGGCACGACCGATTCCACCGAGGCCACCCCGGTTTCCCATACCTACGCCGCGAACGGCCAGTACACGGCGAAGCTCTCGGTCACCGACGCCACCGGGCTGACCGGCTCGGCGAGTGTGGTGGTCACCGTCGGCAACACCGCGCCGGTGGTCACGCTGAAGACCCCGGTCAACGGCAGCGTGTTCAGCTTCGGGGACATGGTCCCGTTCAAGGTCGAGGTGACCGACGCCGAAGACAACCCGATCGACTGCTCGAAGGTGACCGTCGAATACATCCTCGGCCACGAGGGCCACGGGCACCCGCTCAGCCGCGCGACCGGTTGTGAGGGCACCATCGCCACGCCCGCCGACGAAGGACACGGCGCGGACGCCAACGTCTTCGGCGTCATCAACGCCAGCTACACCGACAACGGCGGAAACGGCGTGCCCGCGCTCACCGGCGAGGCCGAGTCCATCCTGCAGCCGAAGCTGAAGCAGGCCGAGTTCTACACCCAGTCCAGCGGCATCGAGGTCGTCGCGCACGCCGGCGCCAGTGGCGGCAAACGCGTCGGCCACATCGAATCCGGTGACTGGATCAAATTCGACCCGGTGAACCTCGTGGGTGTCGGCGGTATCGGCTACCGGGTGTCCTCCGGTGGCGCGGGCGGCACGATCGAGGTCCGTTCGGGCGCGGTGGACGGACCGCTGGTCCAGACGGTCACCGTCGCCAACACCGGCGGCTGGGACACCTATGCCGACATCCCGGCGTCCGCCCTCACCGACCCCGGCGGCACCGGCCCGTTGTTCCTCGTGTTCAAGGGCGGTTCCGGCGGCTTGTTCGACGTAGACGCGATCACCTTCGAGGAGAACTGATGAGCCGTCCGATCACCCTGTTCACCGGCCAGTGGGCGGATCTCCCGTTCACCGAGGTGTGCAGGCTGGCCAGTGAATGGGGCTACGACGGCCTCGAGATCGCGTGTTCCGGCGACCATTTCGAGGTCGACCGCGCACTGTCCGAAGAGGACTACGTGCCCGGCCGCCTGAAGCTGCTGGCCGAGCACGGCCTGAAGGTGTGGGCCATCTCCAACCACCTCGTCGGCCAGGCCGTCTGTGACGACCCGATCGACGAACGCCACCAGGCGATCATCCCGTCCAGGGTGTGGGGCGACGGTGAACCGGAAGGCGTCCGTCAGCGGGCGGCGAAGGAAATGGCCGACACCGCCCGCGCGGCGGCGAAACTCGGTGTGGACACGGTGATCGGCTTCACCGGTTCGAAGACCTGGAAGTACGTCGCGATGTTCCCGCCGGTGTCGCAGGCGGTCATCGACGACGGCTACCAGGACTTCGCGGACCGGTGGAACCCGATCCTCGACGTCTTCGACGAGGTGGGCGTGCGGTTCGCCCACGAGGTCCACCCGTCGGAGATCGCCTACGACTACTGGACCACGAAACGTGCGCTCGAAGCTGTCGGCGACCGTCCGGCATTCGGGCTGAATTGGGATCCTTCGCATTTCATCTGGCAGGACCTCGACCCGGTCGGCTTCATCCTCGACTTCGCCGACCGGATCTACCACGTGGACTGCAAGGACACCAGGAAGCGGTTCGACGGACGGAACGGACGGCTCGGCTCGCATCTCCCCTGGGGAGATCCCCGACGCGGCTGGGACTTCGTTTCGACCGGGCACGGCGACGTGCCCTGGGAGGACTGTTTCCGCGCACTGAATTCGATCGGCTACGCCGGTCCGATCTCGGTGGAGTGGGAGGACGCCGGCATGGACCGGCTCCGGGGCGCGGCGGAGGCCGTGACCTTTCTGCGGGGGCTCCTGTTCGACAAGCCGTCGGCGGCCTTCGACGCGGCTTTCAGCAACCAGAAGTGAGGGCGGTTTCATGTGCGGTGAAGAAGCTGAGCAGTTCCACTCTCGGCGGGCGCTCCTCCGCGGCGCGGCGACGGCGGCGGTCGCGGTCGGCGCGGCGGTAGCCCTGCCGAGCCTGGCCAGTGCGGCAACCGAGGCGGAGACCCAGGGACACGGCCACCACGGTCGGGGCCGTGTCCCGGTGGACAAGATCAGCATCCAGCTCTACTCCCTGCGCACCGCGCTGCAGGCCGATCTGCCGGGAACCCTGTCCGCGCTGGCGGACATCGGCTACCGGAAGGTCGAACTGGCGGGCACCTACGGCCGCACGGCCGAGGAGTTCCGCGGGCTGCTGGACAAGAACCACATCAAGGCGACGTCCACGCACATCGGCATCGACGGTGACCTCGACAAGACCATCGCGGACGCGAAGATCCTCGGGAACACCCGCGCCAACGTGCCGTGGGCGAACTTCGACACCATCGACGGCTGGAAGCAGTTCGCCGGGCGGATGGACACGGCGGCCCGGAAGTTCCGCCAGGCCGGTATCCCGCTCGGCTACCACAACCACGCGCACGAGTTCGCGCCCATCGACGGCGTGCGCCCGTACGACGTGCTCACCAGGAACACGAACCCGCGTTACGTGCACCTGGAGATCGACCTGTTCTGGGCGGTGGAAGGCGGGATGGACCCGGTTTCGCTGTACCGGCAGCACTGTCCGCGCGTGGTGCAGTACCACGTCAAGGACCGGACCGCGGACGGCAAGATGGTCGACCCCGGCAAGGGTGTCATCGACTTCCCCCGCATCTTCCGGCACACCCGTCCCCACCTCGCCGAGTACATCGTCGAGCACGACAACCCCACGGATCCCCTGAGCACCGCCCAGACCGGATTCACCTATCTCCGTAACGTCCGCTTCTGACTGGGGAATCCACAATGGACAAGCAGAAACGCGGGCTGTCCCGCAGATCGATGCTCGCGGGCACCGCGGCCGGGGTCATCGCCCCGGTCGTGGTGTCGGCGAGCGCGGGTTCGGCACCGGCCGCCGCGGCCGGGATGACCCGCCACATCACCATCTACGCCGACTACGTTCCCGGTTCGACCCGGGTCGGTTACGGGCTGGAGCCCGGGAAACCGACGATCCCCGGGCCGCTCCTGGAGTGCTACGAGGGTGACACGCTGGTGATCGAGCTGGTCAACAACACCGACCAGCGGCTCTCGATCCACCCGCACGGCGTCAACTACGACACCAAGTCGGACGGTTCGCCGTTCAACGATTCCTTCAACAAACCGTACGAGACCAAGACCTACACCTGGCGGACGCGGACGGCGTATCAGGCGGCCAACGGTTTCTGGATGCCCGGCAGCGCGGGGTACTGGCACTACCACGACCACGCGTTCGGCGGCGACCACGGCACCGTGGGCCTGATGAAGGGCCTGTACGGCGGACTGATCGTGCGCAAACGCGGGGATCTGCTGCCCAGCAAGCAGTTCACCGTGGTGTTCACCGAAATGTGGATCAACCACCAGGTCGCCCCGAACACGCCGATCTTCGAGGCGAACCTCGGGGAACGCGTGGAGTTCATCTGCATCGGGCACGGCAACCTGATGCACACCTTCCACCTGCACGCGCACCGCTGGGCGGACACCCGCACCGGCATGCTCACCAGCGCGACCGACAACGCCCCGATCCTCGACAACAAGACCCTGGACCCCGGCAACTCCTTCGGGTTCCAGGTGATCGCCGGTGACGGCGTCGGGCCGGGCGCGTGGATGTACCACTGCCACGTCCAGCAGCACTCGGACGACGGCATGTCCGGGGTGTTCCTGGTCCGCAACGCCGACGGCGGGATGCCCGCGGGCGCCCAGGAGGCGATCGACCGCTTCAAGGGGCACCAGCACACCACGTCCACGCCGAACGCCACCGGCGCCTCGGCCCACCACCACTAGTCTTGAAAGGAGCGAGAACTTGAGACGAGTATTTTCGCAACGTCGGCTCCGCAGACGTTCGCTGGCCGCACTGGCGGTCGGCGCCGTCGTCACCTCCGGGCTTCCGCTGGCCATCGCACCGGTGACCGCCGAAGCCGCGACGAACGTCCCGATCAACGTCCTGGTCTTCCACGGCACCGCCGCGGACCAGAAGGACCCCGTCCTGCGCGCCACGGACGCGATCGCGAGCCTCGGCCAGGCGAACGGCATCTCCGTTTCGTCCTCTTCGGACCCCGCGGTGTTCACGCAGGCGAACCTCGCGAAGTACCGCGGCGTCGTTTTCCTGTCCGCACAGGGCATCACGCTGAACCGTGACCAGGAAACCTCGCTGCAGAACTACATGAAGGCGGGCGGCGGTTTCCTCGGCCTGTCCGACGCCGCGCGGGCCCAGGACGGTTCGCAGTGGTTCTCCGGGCTGATCGGCGCCCGTCCGGTGGGCGCGCGTCCCACACCGGAGGCGGTCGCCTCGGTCACCGCGAGCGCGGAGAACCCGCCGAACGAGACCAAGGAAAAGCTCGCCGACAACAACGAGAACACCAAGTGGCTGGCCTTCCAGCCGACCGGCTGGGTCGCCTACAAGATGGCCGCCCCGGTGGCCGTGAGCAGCTACGACCTGGTGTCGGCGAACGACTTCGCCGGGCGCGACCCCAAGAGCTGGACCCTGCAGGGATCCAACGACGGGACGACGTGGACCGATCTGGACACTCGCACCAACGAGACGTTCCCCGACCGGTTCGTGAGCCGCAAGTTCACCTTCGCCAACACCACGGCGTACGCGAACTACCGGCTGAACATCACCGCCAACGCCGGTGACCCGCTCATCCAGCTGGCCGATTGGAAGCTGTACAAGGACAACTCGACCACCCCGCCGCCGCCGGAGGCCCCGCCTGCCGAGGCGACCGTCGACGTCCTCGACAAGGCGAACCCGGCCACCGCTGGCCTGCCGCAGAAGTGGGTTCGCACCGACCGGTGGCTCAACTGGGAGGTCAACCCGGTCGGCACCGTGCACACGGTCGCGCAGGTCGAGGAGTCGACCTACAAGCCGGGTGTCGGCGCGAACGGCGCCTTCCACCCGATCTCGTGGTGCCGTGACTACGACGGCGGCCGCTCCTTCTACACCGGGATGGGCCGGACCGAGGCCAGCTACGGCGAAGCCCAGTTCCGCAGCCACATCCTCGGCGCGCTGAAGTGGACCACCGGCATGGTGCGCGGTGACTGCAAGGCGGGTATCGCGGCCAACTACAAGGTCGAACGCCTCACCGGGATCAACCAGCCCGGTCAGATGGACCAGATCGGCGAGCCGCACGGGCTCACCATCGCGCCGAACGGCCGGGTCTTCTACATCGGCCGTGCCGCCTGCGCCGGCAACGTCGTGCCCGCGCCGAACGACTGGACCAACCCCGAGATCGGCGCCGGCTGCGGCACGATCCACCAGTGGGACCCGGTCACGAAGAAGCCGAAGCTGCTCACCACGCTGAAGGTGATGGGCAACCGCGGCAGCGGCGACGAGCTGGTCAAGAACGAGGAAGGCCTCCTCGGTCTCGTGCTGGACCCGAAGTTCAGCGAGAACGGCTTCATGTACGCCTACTGGATGCCGCACGCGTCGATCGACCTCGACAAGCGGATCGGCAAGCGCACGGTCTCGCGGTTCACCTACGACCTGAAGAACCAGACGCTGGACCAGGCGACCCGCAAGGACCTGCTGTCCTGGGACGTCCAGATCCACAGCTGCTGCCACGCCGGCGGCGGGATGGACTTCGACAAGGACGGGAACCTCTACATCGGTTCCGGTGACAGCAACTCGTCGCAGGGGTCCAACGGGTACTCCGGCAACAACTGGACCCAGGACTACAAGGGCGTCTCGTTCCAGGACGCGCGCCGCACCGCCGGTAACACCAACGACCTCAACGGCAAGATCCTGCGGATCCACCCGGAGCCGGACGGTACCTACACCAACCCGGCGGGCAACCTGTTCCCCGAGGCCAACGACCCCGGTGACAAGACCAGGCCCGAGATCTACGTGATGGGCGTGCGGAACATCTCGCGGCTGCAAGTCGACAAGAAGACCAACTGGCTGACCGCCGCGTGGGTGGGCCCGGACGCGAGCTCGCCGAGCCCGGAACTCGGCCCGGCCAAGTACGAGACCGCCACGATCATCACCGAGGCGGGCAACCACGGCTGGCCGTACTGCATGGGCAACAAGCAGCCGTACCGCGACCGCAGCAGCACCGACGCCGCGGTGCTCACCGGCTGGTACGACTGCGACAACCCGGTCAACACGTCACCGCGCAACACCGGCCTGGTGAACCTGCCGCCGATCAAGAAGAACATGATCTGGTACGCGCCGGACGGCGGCGGACCGGTGTTCCCCAACCGGCCCAACAGCTCCGTCCCGACGTACAACGCGGCCGAGGCCACCTACACGCAGCCCTACCTCAAGGGCGGCGGCCAGGCGGTCATGACCGGGCCGACGTACCACCGCGAACTGGTCAACACCAACAGTGGTGTCGCGTGGCCCGCCTACTGGAACGACAAGTGGTTCATCGGTGACCAGAGCAACGGGCAGAACCGGATCGCGGTCACCGTCGACCCGAACGGTGTCGGGAAACAGGATCCGCCGTTGTTCGCCGAGACGGTGCGGCAGATCATCCCGACCGGTGGTGGCGACACCAAGCTCAACCAGTGGATGGACGCCAAGTTCGGGCCGGACGGCGCGCTGTACGTGCTCGACTACGGCGGCGGCTTCTTCACCCTGACCAACAACCAGAAGCTGCTGAAGATCAGCTACGTCGGCGGCGAGGCCACCCCGTCCGCGGCGGCTTCGTCGACCATGGTGCAGAACAAGCCGCTCACCGCGGCCTTCACCGGGTCGAAGTCCGGCGGCGTCTCCTACAAGTGGGAGTTCGGCGACGGCACGATCTCGACGCAGCCCGACCCGCGGCACGCCTACCCGCGCACCGGGCTGTACACCGCCAAGCTGACCGTGACCTACGCGAACGGCGAGACGGTGACCACGCGGAACTCGGTGAACGTCGGGTGTCTCGTGGCGGACCCCAGTGCCACGGTGACCATCGGTGACACCGACACCGGGGTGACCAACCGGAACGCCGGTGGTGGCTGCACGGTCGACGACATGATCGACGACGACAGCACGTGGACCTCCCACGCCGGCTTCGTCAATCACGTCACCCAGGCCGTGGACCGGCTCGGCGACCTCGGCGTGCTGAACGCGGCCGAGTCGGACAAGATCAACGCCGCGGCCGCCGCGTCGCCCATCGGCAACAAGGGCGTCACCGGCTACGACGCGATCTACGACGGCACGCCGGAGTCGTTCCGGAACTGGTCGCAGGCGCCGTCCGGGCAGTTCGCCATCCAGCCGGACGGGTCACTGCGACCGTCGGGCGGGCTGGGCATGCTGTGGTACTCGGCACGGCAGTTCGGCAACTTCTCGGTGAAGCTGCAGTTCAAGGACATCGCCCCGAACGGCAGCGCGAACAGCGGTGTGTTCGTCCGGTTCCCGGATCCGCGCACGCCGCTGGAGCAGCGTCCGCCGGGCAGCTGCGGCACGGTCGGTTCGGCTCGGACGTCGCAGGCCTGGGTCGCGATCTACTGCGGTCACGAGGTCCAGCTCTACGACGGGGCCACCGGTGAACCGCAGAAGACCGGGTCGATCTACAACTTCGACCCGCGGCCGCTGGACCAGGCGGGCGTGAAGCCGAAGGGGACCTGGAACGAGTACGAGGTCAAGGTCGTCGGGCAGAAGTACACGATCATCCGCAACGGTGTGGTGATCAACGAGTTCGAGAACGCGCCGGGGATCCAGTCGTCGCGGGCGGGCGATCCGTCCACCGACTTCCGGCAGTTCGTCAGCGGGTTCATCGGTCTGCAGAACCACGGTGACAACGACCTGATGGAGTTCCGCAACATCCGGGTGCGGCAGCTGTAGCGCGAAAGCCGGCCGGGCGCGCGGGTCCGCGTGCCCGGCCGGTCTCCCTTGTACGGAAGGTTTCCCTGCGATGTCCCCAAGAACCCTCGTCGCGGCGTTGCTCGCCGCGGCGCTCGCGATACTGGGCCTGGTGTTACCGAGCTCGTCCGCCCCCGCCGTCGCCGCCCCCGTCCAGACCCTGGAATGGACCGCGGGCGACAGCACCGACCACTACCTCAGCGCGCCGTCGACCGCGGTGGCCGGTGAGACCACGATCGTCTTCAAGAACACCGAAGAGCTCGGCTCGACGATGTCGCACACGCTGACGTTCGACACGTCGACCGCGGGCTACAACCACGACGTCAGCCTCAACATCCTCGCCAACCCCTACGACGACAAGAACGGCGTGCACCAGGCCACGGTGACGCTGACCCCTGGCAAGTACCGGTACTACTGCACGATCCAGGGCCACACCAAGATGATGGGCGAGTTCGTCGTCACCGGCGAGCCGACCCCCGACACCACGCCGCCGACCGTGACCGCGAACGTGACCGGTACCAAGGACACCGCCGGGAACTACGTCGGTTCCGCGACGGTGAACCTGGCCGCTTCGGACAGCCAGTCCGGTGTGGACAAGGTCGAGTACCAGCTCGACGGCGGCGCCTGGACGGCCTACACCGCACCCGTGGCGGTCACCGCCGCCGGTTCGCACATGGTCCACTACCGGGCGTCCGACAAGGCCGGAAACGTTTCACCGGAAGGGATGTCGTCGTTCACCGTCGTCACCGGGCAGCCCGGCGACACGACTCCGCCGACGGTGACTTCCGAGGTGACGGGCACCAAGGACACCGCGGGCAACTACCTCGACACGGCCACCGTGAAGCTCACCGCGACCGACGCCGGCACCGGTGTCGACAAGGTCGAGTACAAAGTGGACGAAGGCGCGTGGACCGCGTACACCGCTCCGGTCGCGGTCTCCGCGCCGGGAATGCACATGGTCCACTATCGCGCCTCGGACAAGGCGGGCAACGTTTCGCCGGAAGGCATGGCGCACTTCACCATCGTCAGCAGCGACACCACCGCGCCGACGGTGACCTCCGAGGTGACCGGGACCAAGGACACCGCCGGGAACTACGTCGGCAAGGCGACCGTGACCCTCACGGCCACCGACGCCGGTTCGGGGGTCGGCAAGGTCGAGTACCAGCTGAACGGCGGTCCGTGGCTGACGTACTCGGCGCCGCTCGCGCTCACCGTCGTCGGCGCGCACACGGTGAAGTACCGCGCCACCGACAAGGCGGGCAACGTCTCGGCGGAAGGCACGGTGACGTTCACCATCGTCGAGGGCGACGACAGCACCGCGCCCGCCGTTTCGGTGGTGGTGAGCGGTGATCTGGACGGAAGCTGGTCGTACATCGAAGACGCGACCATCAACCTGACCGCGACGGACACCGGGTCCGGTGTGGACAAGATCGAGTACAAACTGGACGGTGGGGCCTGGACGGTCTACACCGCGCCGGTGAAGGTGACCGAGCTCGGCACGCACACGCTGACGTACCGGGCTTCGGACAAGGCGGGCAACGTCTCGGCGGAACAGGGCGGCGCGTTCACCATCGTCGCCGCACCGCCGGGCCCGGACGCCTGCCCGGACTCCGACGTCCGGGACACGGTGATCCTCGGCACGGCGGACAGCCAGGTCGAGAACCGCGACACCGGTAACGGCTGCACGATCAACGACGTGATCGACGACGAGTCGGACTACTCGTCGAACGACCAGTTCGTGACCTACGTGCGGGCCGTGACACAGGAACTCCTCGACGGCGAGGTCATCTCGTCCTACGAGCGTGAACTGATCGTCACGGCGGCGATCGACTCCGGTATCGGCGGCACGACCGCCGAGCCCGAGCCGGAGCCCGAACCCGGCAAGACGAAGAAGCCGAAGACGTCGAACCCGGGCATGAAGAAGGTCGTGAAGACGCCGATCCGGGACGTCTGAGCGAAGTCGGTTACCTTTCTCGCGTCGCGCTCGTCATGTCCATGACGGGTTCGGCGCGAGAAAGGTATCGACATGACCGGCGAAGCCCTGGCCAGCGCGTTCGAGGAGCAGCGCGGGCGTCTGGTGGCCGTGGCGCAGCGGATGCTCGGCTCGCGCGCGGACGCCGAGGACGCCGTCCAGGAGGCCTGGCTGCGGCTGGCCCGCCAGGACGCCGACACGATCGACAACCTCTCCGGCTGGCTGACCACCGTCGTCGGCCGCGTCTGCATCGACGTCCTGCGCTCCCGCAAGACGCGCCCCGAGGACTCCTACGACGAGCCGCCCGAGCTGCTGGTGCTCGAGGACTCGCCGGAAGAGGACGCACTGCTCGCCGAATCGGTCGGGGTGGCGCTGGTCGTGGTGCTCGACACCCTCGGCCCGGCCGAGCGGCTGGCCTTCGTCCTGCACGACCTGTTCGGGGTCCCGTTCGCCGAGGTCGGGGAGATCCTCGGCAAATCCGCGGACGCGGCCAAGATGCTCGCGAGCCGGGCCCGCCGGAAGGTGCGGGGACAGCGTCCGGCCGACGAGCCCCGGCAGCACGCGGTCGTCGAGGCGTTCCTCGCGGCAGCGCGCGAAGGAGACTTCGAAAGCTTGGTCGAGATGCTCGACCCCGACGTGACGTGGCGTTCGCGGAGCCGTCACGGCGAGGTCGTACGGCTCGGTGCGTACGAGGTGGCCACGCGGGTCCAGCGCGGGGCGCGCGCCGTCGTCACCACCCGTCCCGCGCTGGTCGACGGCAAACCGGGAATCGTGTCGTGGAGCCGGACCGGCAAGCTGCTGGGCGTGATGTCCTGCACCATCGTCGACGGCCGCATCGTCGAAATCGATTCGGTGAGTGACCCGCGTCGCCTCGCGGCCATGGGTGTTACCTCTCGGGAGCCCTCCTCGTCGGAGTAAGTGAAGACCGACGAGAAGGAGAAATCCCATGCAGGCAAGGATCGATTACCTCAAGACCGCCCTCGCGCCGAAGCTGGTGAAGCACCTCGTTTCCGCTGCGAAAGTCCTCGACGGCAGCGAACTTCCTTTGGCGACAAGGGAATTGGTGAACATCCGGGCCAGCCAGATCAACGGCTGCTCGGGCTGCCTCGACATGCACACCAAGGACGCGGCGCACGCGGGGGAGACCACGACCCGGCTGAACCTGGTCGCGTGCTGGCGCGAGGCGACGGTCTTCACCGAGGCCGAGCGCGCCGCGCTGGAACTCACCGAGCAGGGCTGCCGCCTCGCCGACGGCAGCGGCGTCACCGACGAGGCGTGGGCGGCGGCCGCCAAGCACTACGACGACGAGCAGCTCGTGGCGCTGGTGACCCAGATCGCGCTCATCAACGCCTTCAACCGGCTCAACGTCATCACCCGGCAGCCGGCGGGCGACTACACGCCGGGCCAGTTCGCGGGGCACTGATGGACACCGCACTGTGGATCGTCGCCTGGCTGCTGGCCGTCATGTATGTCGTGTCCGGTGTCGGGAAACTGTTCCTGCGAAGGGAAACGATCGCCGGGGTGGGGTCGGCCGCGGGCTGGGTGCTGGATGTCACCCCCGGCACCGTGAAGTTCATCGGGGTCGTCGAGATCCTGGGCGCGGTCGGCCTGATCCTTCCGGCCCTGCTCGACATCGCGCCGGAACTGGTGCCGCTGGCGGCCCTCGGCCTGGCGCTGGTCATGGCGGGTGCCGTGGTCGTGCGGCTGCGGCGGCGCGAACCCCTGGTCGCGCTGCTGGATCTCGGCTACCTCGCGCTGTGCGTTTTCGTCGCCATCGGGCGCGCCTGAAGTACATGAAGGCCCCCATCCTTGCGCCTAGGTACAGGATGGGGGCCTTCATGTACTCACGGGATCAGGTGCGCTGTTTCGCCCGCCCGAGGATGCGACGGCGTCCGCCGTGGCTGTTGGTGCGTTCCTCGTGGAGTTCCTTCAGCGACAACATCATCGCGTCCTCCTGCTTCATCAGCGGGTCGTTGCGCAGGTCCTTCCAGACCGACACGCACAACCCGACCATCACGAACACGAACGGCACCGCGATCAGGATGGTGAGGTTCTGCAGACCGGTCAGCGCCTTGTCCCCGCCGACGAGCAGCATCACCGCCGCGACGGCGCCCATCAGCACGCCCCAGAAGATCACGACACTCTTCTTCGGATGCACGCTTCCGCGCTGGGACAAGGTGCCCATGACCACCGACGCCGCGTCCGCACCGGAGACGAAGAAGATGGAAACCAGGATCATCACCAGGATCGCGATCGGGATGAACCACGGCAGCGTCTCGAGCAGTTCGAACGTCGCCGACTGGGCGCTTCCCGCGCCCGCGATGTCCGTCCCGGCCCGTTGCCTGCTGATCGCCGCGCCACCGAAGATCGCGAACCAGATCAGGCTCACGATGCTCGGGATCGCGATGACACCGAAGATGAATTGCCGGATCGTGCGGCCGCGCGAGATCCGCGCGATGAACATGCCGACGAAGGGCGTCCACGAGATCCACCACGCCCAGTAGAAGACCGTCCAGCCGCCGAGCCAGGTCTGCATCTCCTCGCCGCCGGTCATCCCGGTGCGTCCCGACATCTCCGCCAGTTCGCGGAAGTAGTCGCCGATGGCTCCCGGCACGATGTTGAGGATCAGCACGGTCGGCCCGACCACCAGCACGAACACCGCGAGCACCGCGGCGAGCACCATGTTGATGTTGGACAGCCACTGGATGCCCTTGGCCACGCCGGAAACCGCCGAAGCGATGAACGCGATGGTGAGAATCGCGATGATCGCGACCAGCAGTCCCTTGCCGGGGTCGTCGATCCAGCCGACGGCACCCATACCGCCGCCGACCTGGAGCGCGCCGAGGCCGAGTGAAGCGGCGGAACCGAACAGCGTGGCGAAGATCGCCATGATGTCGATCGCCTTGCCCAGCGGGCCTTCGGTGCGCCGCTTGCCGATCAGCGGCGCGAACACCGAACTGATCAGCTGGGTGCGGCCCTTGCGGAAGGTGCTGTAGGCGATCGCGAGACCGACGACCGCGTAGATCGCCCACGGGTGCACGGTCCAGTGGAACAACGTCGTCGCCATCGCGGTGTGGACGGCTTCGTCGGAGTTCGGGGCCGCGGTGCCCGGGGGCGGGCTCGCGAGGTGGGAGACCGGTTCGTACACCCCGAAGAACATCAGGCCGATGCCCATCCCGGCGCTGAACATCATCGCGATCCACGACGATGTCCGGAATTCGGGCAGTTCCTTGTCCCCGCCCAGCGGGATCCGGCCGTAGCGGCTTATGGCCAGACAGACCGCGAAGAGCACGAAACCACTCGCGGTCAGCACGAAAGCCCAGCCGCCGTAAGGGATCACGGCGTCGTTCAACAGGGTCGACGCGACACTCGCCAGGTTCTCCGGGGCCAGCACGCCCCAGACGATGATCGCGAGCGCGAGCACCGCCGCGATACCGAAAACGGTCCGGTCGGTCTCGGCGGGTCGTTCGGAGGCGAGGTCGAGGGGGACGTGCTCGTCGGGCGGGTGGCCCGGGCCTGTCGTGTCCGGTGCGTGGGCGAGATCGGCCGCGGTCTCCGCGACGACCTCTTCTTCCGCTTGTTTACCGTCCTGCGAACTCATGTTCAGTGACGCGCCGACTGCGGCGCGCTCTCCTTCCGCCCGATGTTAACCCGTTTGCACCACTGCACCCTAACCAGAAAACTGGTAACCGGCAGAAAATACGGGCGAAGTGGTTTAAAGCCGTGATTACGGGTTTGACCTCGGCGGATGACGGTCAGGTTCGCGGTCCGGGCGGGGAACGTGGCGCTCGTGACACCGGGGCCTTCGCGGCCCGGTGTCCTCAGATCGTGGCGCCGCCTCTCCAGAAGGGGCGGACCAGCGGGTCTCCGCCGGCGGTGTCCGGACGGCCCTGGCGCGTGTGGTTGCGTTCCAGCAGGTAGCCGACGAGGGCGAGCAGGGCGAGGGTGACGAGGATCGCGGTCATGGCAGTAATTTTGCGCCACCTGAGATCCTGCCAAAAGTGGCAGTTCTGTCGTTGTGCGACAAAATCCTGCCAGCTATGCTCCGGTCATGCTGAAGAGCGTCGCCGTGGTGCTGCTGGACGATTTCGCCGCCTTCGAGTTCGGTGTCGTCTGCGAGGTGTTCGGCTACGACCGCACCGATGACGGTGTGCCACTGCTCGACTTCCGCGTGTGCGGGGAGCGGGCGGGAGAACCGCTCAGCCTCGGCCACGGCGTCAAAGTGACCCCGGAGCACGGCCTCGAAGCGACGGAGAACGCGGATCTCGTCGTCGTCCCCGCGTGCGACGTCCGCGACGAGTATCCGCCCGCGGTGCTCGAAGCGCTCCGGGCGGCGTCGGAGCGCGGCGCCACACTGCTTTCGGTTTGCACGGGCGCGTTCGTGCTCGGCGCCGCCGGGTTGCTCGACGGACGGCGGTGCACGAACCATTGGCGCCACAGCGCGGCGTTCCGCGAGCGGTTCCCGCAGGCCCAGCTGGATCCGGACGTCCTCTTCGTCGACGACGGCGACATCGTCACCAGCGCGGGCACGGCCGCCGGTATCGACGCCTGCCTGCATCTGGTCCGGCGCGAACTCGGCTCGGCCGCGGCCACCGTGATCGCCCGGCGCATGGTGGTGCCGCCGCAACGGGAAGGCGGGCAGCGCCAGTTCGTCGAGGTGCCGATCCCGGAATGCACCGGGGAAAGCCTTCAGCCGGTGCTCACCTGGATGCTCGACACCATCGCCCACGACCATCCGGTCGCCGATCTCGCCCGCCGGGCACGGATGTCCGAGCGCACCTTCGCGCGGAAGTTCGTCGCGGAGACGGGCACCACGCCGCACCGATGGCTTTCGACGCAACGGGTTCTGCACGCGAGGTCGCTGCTGGAGGAGACGACGATGAGCATCGACGAGGTCGCGCGCCGTTGCGGCTTCGGCTCGGGAGCCTTGCTGCGGCACCATTTCCACAAGGTCGTCGGCGTTTCCCCGCAGGACTATCGCCGGACCTTCGCGCCGCAGCGAGTTTGACCGTCGTTCGGGCGGAACGCCGTCCGACGACCTCGAAGACCGGTACTAATCCTTCGGTGCCTTGGTGAACAGGCCGAGGGATTGAGCCAGCGCCGCCCCACCCGCCAGGAAGACGAGCGGCAGTGTCTTGGCCCAGAAGGCGCCGACGTCGAACGAGATGAGCAACGCGAGCAGCCCGCCGGCCAAGGCGGCCAGAACGAGCATTCCCAAGGCGAGGCGGGGTTTCGAGACCATGTGTCCTCCCAAGAAACGGTTCGGAAGAGCAAGCCTCGCGAGGGTTCCGCAGGGAAAAGAGGTCATTTTTGCCGCGCCGCGACTTTCAGAGCGAGCCCCAGGAACGCGCGCGTTCCAGCAGTCTGTCGCGAATGAGGGTCACCACCGGCCGCGCCGTCCCCGACCGGTGCGCGACATAGATCGTGTTGAGCGGCGGCACTTCCGGGGTGTGCACGATCGAGACCGAGCCCGCTTCGAGCGCCGCCGCGGCGATGTAGCGCGGCAGCACGCTCACTCCGGCGCCCGTGACGACGACGGCGAGGATCGCGCGGAGGTCGGGGACGACCATCGCGACGCGGTTCGGCGGCCGCCGCCCGAATTCGCTGCGCCAGTAACGGCGGATGATCGGCAGATCGTCGGCGTACGCGATCAGAGGTAGATGCGCCAGCGCGGGCACCGGGTCGGTCGCGAGCAGTGCGGGATCGACGCTCCGCGCGAGGGCAGGAGCGGCGACGAGGACGAATTCCTCGTCGATCAGCGGAATGGCGGTGATCCCGCGCTGCCTCGGGCGGATCGAGGAGATGACGAGGTCCAGACGCGCGGCTTCGAGCGCGGACAGGAGTTCGTCGGCGAGCCCGAGGGTGACGGAGACGCGCAGCCCGCGTTCGGTCAGCGGAGCGAGCGCGGGCAGGAACCGCGTCGCCATGCCGTCGCTCGCACCGCCCAGCGCCACCCGCTCGCGGTACTGGACGTCGTCGTCGCCTGTCGTCAGCGCGCCCCGCAGTTCGTCGATGCGGGTGCCGATCCTGGCGGCGAGTTCGGCCGCGCGGGCCGTCGGCGCCGCGCCTTGGCGCGACCGGACGAACAACTGCTCACCGAGTTCTTCCTCGAGTTTGAGCAACTGCCCGGTGACGGCGGGCTGGGACAGGCCGAGTTCGGCGGCGGCCGCGGAGAGCGAGCCCTGACGGTAGATGGCCAGGAAGGTCGCCAGCCGATCCAAGTTGGGCATGCAAGTCGCCTTCCATAAGAAATCTTATGGATCGTAGCCGACTGGTCGGAGTACGCGCAGGGAAGACCTCGTTGAAGCCGCCAGTGGGGCACACCGCCCCGGAGAAACGAAAGGAACAGTCATGGCGCGGATCCTCATGATCGTCTCGGCCGCCGACCACGTGCGGCTCACCGATGGCACCGACCACCCGACCGGGTTCTGGGCCGAAGAGGTCGCCGCATCGCATCGGGTGCTCGCCGCGGCGGGGCACCGGGTGGAGATCGCGACCCCGGCCGGGCTCCGGCCGACCGTCGATCCCATCAGCCTCGACGAACGCGGCGGCGTCGACCCGGCCGAGGGCGCGAAGTTCGCCGAATACCTCAAAGGGCTCGATCTTTCGGCGCCGCTCAAGCTTTCGGACGTCTCGGCCGATGCCTATGACGCCTTCTACCTGCCGGGCGGGCACGGTCCGATGACCGACCTGGTGGACGACGCCGAACTCGGCGCCCTGCTGAACGACGCCGACGCACGCGGCAAGACCATCGCGGCGCTCTGCCACGGACTGGCCGCCTTGCTCAGCGCGCGTGGCGAAGACGGCTCGTTCACCTTCGCCGGCCGTTCGATGACGTCGTTCAGCAACGAAGAGGAGCGGCAGGGCGGGCTGGGCGACAAGAGTCCGTTCTTCGTCGAAACCCGGCTTCGGGAGCAGGGCGCGATCGTCACTCCGGCTGCCGCCTGGTCGAACGAAGTCGTCGTCGACGGAAACCTCGTCACCGGACAGAATCCGCAGTCCAGCGTCGCGACCGCGGAGCGCGTGGTGGAGCTTCTCAAGGCGGTCTGACCGCCGTGTTTGCGTCGCGGCCGGATCCGGGCATACGATCAGGGCAGTCGTACAGGACGAACGCCCTAGGAGATGAACCGGTGGCAGGATCCCCGGCCGCGGCGCGCGGTCAGCTCGTTCGGCGGCGGTTGCTCGAAGCGGCCGTCGCGCTCGTACCCGAGCTCGGCTGGTCCGCGGTCAGCACGCGGATCCTGGCCGAACGCGCGGGTGTCACGCCGAGCGTCGTGCACTATCACTTCCCTTCGCTGCAGGCCTTGTTGATCGAGGCCGTACTGGGGGCGATGCGCGAGGTCGCCCTCGCCTTCGAGCCGGCGCTGGAAACCGTCGAGACACCCGCGGACGCGGTCGACGCGCTGCTGGCGTCGGTCGGCGGATACTCCGGCACCGACCCGATGTCGTTGCTGTTCGCGGAGTCCTACCTCGCCGCGACCCGCGACGACACCCTGCGCCAAGGCATCCGTGAACTGCTCGCCGACCTGCGCACCCGGCTCGGCGACTGGCTGGCGCGGCATGGGGTGGCCGACGCCGAGGACACGGCCTCGGTTCTTTTCGCGGCGGTGGACGGGCTTTTGCTGCATCGGGCGCTCGGGCCGGATTCGGGCACTGTCTCTCCTGCCGTCCTGCGCAGGCTGGTCGACTGAACCGAAAGGGAGGAACTCCATGAAGGTGGCGATCTGCGGTGCCGGGATCACCGGGCTGGCGCTGGCGCACCGGCTCGCGACGCTGGACGTCGAGGTCGTGGTGCTGGAGCGGGCCTCGGGGCCGCGGGAACAGGGCTACATGATCGACTTCTTCGGTCCCGGCTTCGACGCCGTCGAAGAGATGGGCCTGCTGCCTCAGGTCGAAGATGTGGCGTACCGGGTGGACGAGGCGAGTTTGCTGGACGAGCGCGGCCGCCGCCGGGCGGCCATCGACTACGTCCAGTTCGCCAAATCGGTGCGGGGCAGGCTCTGCAGCATCATGCGGCCCGATCTTGAGCGCGTCCTGCGTACCGCGCTTCCGTCCACAGTGGACGTCCGGTTCGGTGCCGGGGTCACGGGAGTCGAGGATCTCGACGACCGGGTGCGGGTCACTTCGGCGGACGGCGGGACGGTCGAAGCCGATCTGCTGATCGGGGCCGACGGGATCCATTCGACCGTGCGGCGGCTGGTCTTCGGTGAGGAGAGCCGGTTCTCGCGTCATCTCGGGTTTCATACGGCGGCCTTCGTTTTCGAGGACGAGGAGATTCGTGCGCGGGTGGGGGAGCGGTTCTGCCTGACCGACACGATCGGGATGCAGATGGGTTTCTACGGTCTCCGCGACGGCAAGCTCGCGGCCTTCGCCGTGCACCGCACGACGGATCCGACCCTCCCGGACGACGCGCGGGCGGCCCTGCGCGCGACCTACGGTTCGCTGGGCTGGGCGGTACCCCGAGCGCTCGCTCTGTGTCCGCCTTCGAGCGAGGTGTACTACGACCAGGTCGCGCAGATCGAGATGCCGTCCTGGAGCCGCGGCCGAGTCGTGCTCGTCGGCGATTCCTGTTATGCCGTCTCCCTTCTCGCCGGACAAGGCGCTTCGCTGGGTATCGCGGGCGCGTTCGTGCTGGCCGAACAGCTCACCCGGTCACCCTCGATCGAGACCGCGCTCGCGGAGTACGAAAAACTGGTCCGCCCGGTGGTGACCGAAAAGCAGCAGGTTGCCCGCCGCGGCGCCCGATGGTTCCTGCCCGCCAACCGATTCCTGCTTCAGGCACGCCGGGCTTTCCTTCACCTGGCACGCCTTCCCGGGCTCGAACGGCCGCTCGCGGCCGCGGTCACCGGAAAGTCGACGGCGCTGGTGACGAATCTGAGGCGTGGGGCCGAGATTCGGAGCCGGTGATGGTCTGGGGTGCCCGGCGTCGCCGGGTGCTTCGGAAGCTTCGGGGTTCGGCCTAGGTTCTGAGGTGCATGGTGTTTCGTCTTGGTGTGCCGGTGGGGTCGAGGTAGGTGGGTGGGGTGAATTCGGGGAGTCCATTCCGCACTGGTCCCGGACGCGGCGACTCCGGGTCGGCGAGATGACCACGTAGTCCGGCGTCGCGGCCCGGCGCCGCCGGGTCGACTCGGCTTCGGAAGCTTCGGGGTTCGGCCTATGTCCTGAGGTGCATGGTGTTCCGTCTTGGTGTGCCGGTGGGGTCGAGGTAGGCGGGTGGGGTGAATTCGGGGAGTCCGTCTTGGGCGATCTGGACTGTCCATTCGCTGTGGTGGATCAAGCGGTGGTGCTTGGTGCAGAGGAGTACGAGGTTGTCGATTTTCGTTTCGCCGTGGTGGCGCCAGAAGACGATGTGGTGGGCGGTGCAGCGGGGTACGGGCATGTCACAGCCGGGGAACGCGCAGCCGCCATCGCGCAGGGTCAATGCGTATTTTTGGGCGAGGGAGACGGTGCGTTTGGAGCGTCCGATGTCGAGGGGTTCGCCTGCGGTGCCGAGGACGCCGGGGCGGACGCGGGCGTCGCAGGCGAGGATGCGGGCGTCGGTGGCGCTGATCGGTCCGACGAGGTCTAGGTGGGCTTCGCCGAGGTCCCGGATGAGGTCGTCGTAGGACATGGTGACGAGGATGTGGGTGGCCTCGCCCGCCTGGCCGGGAAGGTTGCGGCTGGTGGTCTTCAACCGGACGTAGTCGGTGAAGGCGTCTCCGTAGCGTTCGTCCTGGGTGCGGGAGTCGCGGATTCCGTCGATGGCTTTGTGGGGTTTGGCCATGGGGTCGAGGTCGGACTTCAGGCGGGCGTAGGTTTCGAGGTCGAGTCTGGCTTTGATGCCGAGGGTGCCGTCGCGGTGGTGGACGAATCGCAGTTCCGGTCGGGTGTCTTTCGGGTCGTCGTTGCGGGGTTCTTTCCCGTCCGGGTCGAGTTTGTCCAGCAGGCGACGTCCGGCGCGCGCGATCTGCCGAGGCCCGGCGTGACGGGCGAGGTCGACGAGGATTTTCTCCCCGGCCCGTACCTTCTCCTCCGGCACGCTGGGCGGGATACGGGCCAGGGTGCGGATGATGGCGTCGATCTGCGAACCCCCGATCGCGCCCTCCGCGGCGGCCAAAGCGGTCAACGGCGCCAGCGGTGGTTCGGGGTCCCCGCCGATGGACGGGCCGGGATGCAGTGCCAGGACCCGGTCGGCGCGGGCGTCGGCTTCCTTATCGGTCACGAGGAAGTCCTCGAATATCAACGCTGCCAACGTCGAATGACCCGAACATCCACGGACCCCGCGGGAATTGATTTCCGCCAGGATCGCGTTCTGCTCCGCATCCGCCCGACGCTTAAGAACTTCGAGTTCCTGTTTGCGGGCATGCAACGTCGCGGTATCGACGCGCCACCACTCGGCGGACGTCCCCGGAGCTGCATCGTCACTGGCCACGACACCGACGTTACCTTGAATCGAACACCTGTGCTATCGCATATTCAGACTAAAGGCGAGCGGTTAAGGCATAAACATTCACTGGCTCTAATACATGCTGATGGCAGCAGCGCGCGACGAGTAGCCGTCACAGAACCCGAATCCGCAATCACCAAGTGGGATGCGCGGAGACGCCGCCGTCCACGGTCAGGTTGTGCCCGGTGATCCACGCCGCGAGTGGCGACGCGAGGAACAGGCAGGCGTTCGCGACGTCGCCGGGGGTGCCGAGCCTGCCAAGGGGTGCGGCCCGCTCCCAGCGGGAGACGCCCTCCGGCCAAGCGTCGCCGAGGCCGGGGCGGTCGATCAGGCCGGGGGAGACGGCGTTGACGCGCAGGCCCCGCGGCCCGTATTCCAGCGCGGCGGCGCGGGCGTGCACGACCAGGGCGGCCTTCGCACTGCTGTAGTGCGCGTGTCCCGGCGCGGGGTGGGCCGCTTCGATCGAGGCGATGTGGATGACGCTGCCGCCGTCCATCACTTCGGCGGCGGCCTGCGTGCATGAGAACGCGCTGGTGAGGTTCGCGTCGAGGACGGCGCGCCAGCTTTCCGCCGACATCTCCGGCAACGGCTCGATCGGCTGCACACCGGCGTTGTTGACCAGCGTGTCCAGCCGTCCGGTCCAGGTCGCGGCGGCGGCCACGAGACGGCGGCATTCGCCGTCGTCGGTGAGGTCGGCGGAGAACGCCTTGGCGGCGCCGCCCGCTTCCTCGATCCGCTCGACGACGGCGAGCGCGGAGGCTTCATCGCGGTGGTAGTGCACGGCGACGGCACTGCCCGCTTCGGCGAAGCGCAGGGCGATGCCGTGGCCGATGCCGCCGCTGGCCCCGGTCACGAGGGTCGTGGTGCCGCTCAGGTCGAGCATCGAGGTCCTTTCCGCAGCGCGAGAACGGCCGCGGCGACGAGGAAGACCAGGCCCGCGGCGACGTAGCAGTTCCCCAGCCACTGCTGGGCGGCCGTCCACGTCTGGCCCGGCCGGTCGAAGGCGGGGAAGTACCGGAACGGCGCCGCGACGAAGATCGCGGCGACGACCCCGGTTACGGCGAGCCAAACCATCGCCCGGCGCCTGAGCGCCACGTAGGCCGCGGTGGTGAACAGCGCCGGGGCGATCCACACCCAGTGGTGTGACCACGACGTCGGCGAGATGAGCAGGGCGAACGTCGCGTTCAGCAGTAGCGCCGGCACCACGGCCGAGCGGTACATCGTCACTGTCACCAGAATCAGCAGAACGCCGGTGAGGACGATCCACAGCGGTTTCGCGGCGCTCTCGACGCCGAAGCGCGCCAGCACGGCCTGCAAGGTCTGGTTGGTGTGGAACGAGGTGCCACTGATGCCGGACGCCCCGGCGAGTCCGCCGAACCAATAGCGCGAGGAGGCCTCCGGGGCGACCGCGAACGCGACGGCGGAGGCGGCCACGAACGTGCCCGACGCGGTCAGCGCGCCGCGGAAGTCCTTGCGTACCAGGAAGAACAACAGGAACGCCATGGGCGTCAGCTTGATCGCGGCCGCGAGACCCACGCCGATGCCCCGGTGCCGGCCCCGCGCCAGCAGGCAGTCGGCCGCGACGAGACCCATCAGCAACAGATTGATCTGGCCGAAGCCGAGCGTCTGGCGGACGGGTTCGAGGAAGAGCGCCGGTGTGATCGCCAGCGACGCGACGAGCAGTGCCTTCCGTCGGTCCCCGGACGGCCACAGCGTGCGGGCGATCCCGTAGAAGGTGATCCCCAGCGCGGTCAGGCTGAGAGCGAACAGCAGGAGTACCGCGCCGTCCCAGGGCACCAGGGCCAGCGGGGTGAGCACCAGCGCGGCGAACGGCGGATAGATGAACAGCAGGGGGATACCCGCGTCGGAAAGCGGCAACGCGCCATAGAGGTCTCCGCCGTTCCACAGGGTGTCGACGCCGAAGCGGTAGATCTCGAGGTCGCTGTGGGAAGCGCCCGTCGTCGCCCAGGCCACGGCACAAGCCAGCGCCAGCGCGGCGAACGCGCCGACCGGCCACCAGGTCCGACCGCGCGACTTGGTGGGAGACATCGCGTGGTGACCCTTCGGACGTGCGTCGATGATCCCGACTGTACCCCGACGGCGAAAAGCGACTTCCGTCGGCAGCCGACGTCCCGGCTATTGGTCTAGACTTTTCATTCCCAGTGTGGTGAAAGGGACCGGTCCATGCGCGGAACGACGGTGTTGCCGAGGACGCCTTGCCTCGAACCGAAGGCGGGGGAATTGCCACTGCATCGGCTGGAGGTCCGCGCGCCGGACGCCCTGCCGTTCACGGTCGGCACATTCGACACGATCGGGCCGATGTCGCGGGCGGCGTTCCCGCATCGGCACACCTTCTACGAAATCGTCCATGTCACCGGCGGTACCGGCGACCACGTCATCGATTTCACCCGCTGGGAATTGGGGCCGCCACAACTCGCGGTCATAACACCGGGGCAGGTGCATCATTGGGATGCCCGCGATCTCAGTGGATTCGTCGTGTTGTTCACCGACGATTTCCTGCTCGAACATCCTTCGGATCGCGAAACCCTGCGAAGGCTCAGCCAGCAGCCGTGGCGGCTCGACGAGCGCGCGGCCGAGGAGACGGCCAGGATCGTCGCCGAACTGGACGAGGAATTCCGTTGTGGCGGCCAGGGGACCGATTCGGTGCTCCGGGCCCTGATGCACGTGCTGATCGTGCGGGCGGGACGCCTCCCTGGATTGGCGGACCCCCGTCCGCCCGCCAGAGCACAGGCGGTGGGCACGGAATTCGCCAGGTTGCTCGGCAGACCCGATCTGGGGCTCTGGTCGGTCGGCGCGCTCGCGGAACGCATCGGGGTCACGCCGGGATATCTCACCGACGCGGTGAAAACGGCGACCGGCCGGACGGCGGCGCAACTGATGCGCGAGGCGAGGACAAGGGAGGCGAAACGATTCCTGCGCGGTACGGATCTCACCGTGCGGCAGGTCGCCAGCCGGGTCGGCTTCGCGGATCCCGCCTATTTCTGCCGCTTCTTCCGGCGGGAAACGGGGTTGAGCCCCGGTGATTACCGCAGGACCGGTGACGCGCCCCCGGAGATTCACCACGACTGACCACCTCAGTCCATCGTCCGTGGCTGATCTTCTCCATACCGTCGAGGGTGATTCCCGAAGCCCCCACGAGGAGCAGGTATGGACGAGGAAAACAAGCTCAGCCGGAAGACCGTGCTGAAGGCCGCGCTCGTCGCGGGCGTGGCGGCTCCGGTCGCGTTGATCGGCGGCCCGGCTCTCGCGCGCACCACCGTCGAGACCGGCCGGGTACCCGAGCTGACCCCCGCCTGTGACGACGGAGACGACCCGACCCCGCCGCAGACCGAAGGTCCTTACTTCAAGCCGAATTCCCCGCAGCGGACGTCGCTCGTCACGCCGAACACGCAAGGGACGAGGCTCACCGTCTCCGGCTACGTCTTCGGCCTCGGGTGTCTTCCGATCTCGCGGGTGCTGCTGGACTTCTGGCAGGCGGACGTCAACGGCGCCTACGACAACGTGGGGTACACCTTCCGCGGTCACCAGTTCACCAACGACCAGGGCGCGTTCTCGCTGAGTACGATCGTGCCCGGCCTGTACCCCGGCCGTACGCGGCACATCCACGTCAAGGTCCAGGCGCCCGGCAGGCCGGTGCTGACCACGCAGCTCTACTTCCCCAACGAGCCGCGCAACAACACGGACTCGATCTTCGACCCGCGGCTGCTGATGACCGTGCGCGACCAGCCTCCCGGCAAGCAGGCCGCGTTCGACTTCGTGCTGAACGTGCCGCAGACGCCGACGTCGACCTCACGGCCGACCAGTACGACGCCGACTTCGACCTCCAACCCGCCCGGCGGGACGACCTGGGCGGCGGGAACCGGCTATTCCGCGGGCGCCCGGGTCACCTACAGCGGTCGCGGTTACGTGTGCTTGCAGGCGCACACGGCCCAGCCCGGCTGGGAGCCGCCGTCCACACCCGCGTTGTGGCGCGCGGAGTGACGGACAGCCGCTGCGGAGGGAGATAAACGCGGGTGGACTTCCGCCGCCGGGACCCATACCCCGGCGGCGGGTCCACCCGCTTTCGTGGGGTGGGCGGTAGGACGTTCGTGACGCCGAGCTGAGAAGGTAGTGACGTCGCGCCCGTTTAGGGGGTTTTAACCCGGTTTACCTGGCGTGCCGCGACGGATCTCGGTAGTAGTCGAAGTGTTCCGGTACCCCTGTTCCAGTACCCAGCGGAGGAAATCCCTGATGTTCAAACGGATGCTCAGCGCCTTCGGGGTCGGCGGTCCGTCCGTCGACACCGTGCTCGACTCACCGCACGCCGTTCCCGGCGAGGTGATCACCGGCCAGGTCCGCATCCAGGGCGGTTCGAGCGACGCCCAGATCGAGGAGATCCTGCTTTCGCTGGTCACCAGGGTCGAGGTGGAGCACGGCGACCACGAGCGCGCCGGGACCGCGGAGTTCCTGCGGGTCAGCGCCGGCCGCAAGGTGAAGGTGGCGGCGGGGCAGCTGACCACGGTTCCGTTCCGGATCGCGCTGCCGTGGGAGACGCCGATCAGCGCGGTCGGCGGACGTGAACTGCCGGGTGTGGTCGTCGGCGTGCGGACCGAGCTCGTCATCGCCGGCGCGCCGGACAAGGGCGACCTGGACCCGGTGCTGGTCGGGCCGCTCGAATCCCAGGACCGGGTGCTGGAGGCGTTCGGCGAGCTGGGCTTCTCGTTCCGCAGCGCCGACGTCGAAGCCGGGCGGCTGCACGGCGTCCGGCAGGAGCTCGGGTTCTTCCAGGAGATCGAGTTCTTCCCGCCGTCGCGCTACGCGGGCCGCGTCAGCCAGGTGGAGCTGACCTTCGTCGCGAGCCCGGACGACCTCGTGGTGGTGCTGGAGGCCGATCGGCGCGGTGGCATGTTCCGCTCCGGCGGCGACTCCTTCGGCCGCTTCCACGTTTCGCACGAGGAGGCCCTGCGCACCGACTGGGCGGCGGCCATCGACGGCTGGCTGACCAAGGTCGCCGAGTCGGGCGGCGGGCACGCC
Source organism: Amycolatopsis sp. NPDC057786 (assembly GCF_042797905.1). NCBI lineage: Bacteria > Bacillati > Actinomycetota > Actinomycetes > Pseudonocardiales > Pseudonocardiaceae > Amycolatopsis > Amycolatopsis sp. NPDC057786. Next base: position 33,242 of record NZ_JBHVKW010000045.1, on the reverse strand, counting down.
ATGTTCGGCGGGCACCAGGAGCACTATGGCCACGACTACGACCACCATGGTCACCACGGCAGGCGTGGACCGGGGATGGGCGGCGTGGTCGCCGGTGCCGCGGCAGGCGTGGTCGGCGGCATGATCCTCGGCGAGGTCATGGAGGACGCCTTCGACGGTGGCGACGAAGGCTTCGAGGAGTGATCCGGCTCCTGGGCACACCGGGCGCCGGTGTGCCCAGGGGTCACTTCGCGGTGGCCGGCTCAGGTGTACCAGGTGGGTTCCGGGAGTTCGTTCAGCAATACGTACGCACCGACTTCGCGGCGCTTATAGGCCACCGGATCGTGCAGTGAATGCGTGCGCAGGTTCCGCCAGAAGCGGTCCAGACCGTATTTCGTGGCGCTCGCCCGCGCACCGGTCAACTCGAAGATCTTCGTGCCGATTTCTAGGCCGGTTTCGATCGCGCGTTGTTTGGCCGCCGCGATGAGGACCGCGACTTCGCCGCGGGCTTCGGGGGTCAGTTCCTCGCGCGGTGCGTGCAGAACGGCGGAAATCGCGGCCCCGGCCTTGTCCGCGAGTGCTTCCGCCGCCCACAGCTTCGACTGGAGATCGCCGTAACCGTCGAGGATGTACCACTCTTCACCCGCGGAAGTCTTGTTGTCGCCGCCGTACGGCCAAGCGCGGGTGTGCTCGCGGGTGTAGGTCAGCGCGGTTTCCAGCGCCCCTTGCGCGATGCCGAGGTAGAAGTTGGTGAACACCAGCTGGATCGCCGGGACGTTGAGCGTGTTGTAGGTCAAGGGGTGGAACTTCTTGTCGACGTAGCCCGCCGCGCTCGCCCACGGGACGCGGACGTCGGTGATGGTCACGCTGCCCGATTCGGTGAGCCGCTGGCCGATGTTGTCCCAGTCGTCGTGGAAGACGATACCGTCCTGTTCGGACGGGACGATGGCGAAGACGTGGTCCTCGGTGCCTTCGAGAACACCTTCGAGCACGGTCAGATCGGAGACCTTGCCGCCGGTGGAGAACGACTTGTGTCCGTTGTAGACGATCTCGTCGCCCGCTTCGGTGATCTTCAGGTCGGAGTCACGCGGATTGACCGCGCCGCCGAAGAAGAAGTTGTTCCGTGTGTACAGTTCTTCGACCGCGGCGATCTGGTCGTCGGTCGCGACCAGGCGCGCGGCCCACGCCCAGAGGTAGTGGTAGCCGAGCAGCTGGCCGATCGAGCCGTCGCCGCGCGCGACCTCGCGGATCACGCGGTAGGCGGTCTCCCAGCTCTGGCCGCCACCGCCGTGCTCGACCGGGCCGAGCAGGGTCACCAGACCGGAGTCCTTGAGCAGCCGCACTTCCGCGTAAGGCGTCTCGTTCTTCCGGTCGCGTTCGGCCGCGTCCACCGCGAGTTCGGCGGCGACGTCTTTCGCGGCCGCCAGCCATTCACTGGCGGGTCGGACGCGGTTCTCGGTCGTGGTCATGGGTGAATTCCGTTCTGTGCGAGGGCGAACGGGTTTCCGGGCAGCATGCGACGCCCGGAATTCCCGGGTGTTTCCGAAATGAGCGGACACTGATTCAGGCCGGACAGCGCATGCGTCCGAGTAGAGCAGTGGCGTTACGGGGTGTCAACGAACGTCCGCGCTCTGGGACCGGGGTAATCTCCGGTCGTGCCGGATCACGTTGATCACATTCTGCGCCAGTGGGCCGAAGCCCGTCCCGACCTGGACGTCTCCCCGATGGGGGTCATCGGGCGGTTGACCAGGCTGACCCGGGTCATGGAGGGCGAGCTGCGCAAGACGTTCGCCCGTCACGACCTCGACCGGTCGTCGTTCGACGTCCTGGCGACCCTGCGCCGGTCCGGCACGCTGACCCCCGCCGACCTGATGCGCTCGGCGATGGTCACCTCCGGTGCGATCACCCAGCGGCTCGACCGGCTCGAAGAGCGCGGTCTGGTGGTCCGCGCGCCCGACGAGACGAACGGCCGCCGGGTGCTGGTCGACCTCACGGAGCAAGGGCGCGAACTCATCGACCGTGCCCTGCCCGATCACGTCGACACCGAGCACCGGCTCCTGAGCGCGGTCAGCCCCGAGGAGCGGGACGAACTGGCCGCCTTGCTGCGAAATCTGTTGCGGTCACTGGGAGATGTCGCTCTCGACGACTGAGGTGCCAACTCGTTTGACTTAGCGCTAAGCATCGAATAGCTTAGCGCTAAGAGGTTCGCGGGGTCGTCCCGCGTGCCGTCGATCCTTCTGGTGCGAAGCACCCCAGGGGCGGAATCGCCGTGCCCGCAGGGGTTTCTTCGTCATGCTCGTCATCGAGAGAGAAGAAATGGCCACCCGAACCGAAAACGCGCATTCGACCCTGAAGGGCTGGGCAGGGGTCGCCGCCATCACCGCCAGCCTGTTCGTCTTCCTCACCACCGAACTGATGCCCGTCGGCCTGCTCACCCCGGTGAGTTCCAGCCTGGACATCTCGGTGGGCGCCGCCGGCCTGATGGTCACGCTGTACGGCGTCTCGGCAGGCCTCGGCGTGCCGTTCGTGGTCGCGTGGACGCGGCGGATCAACCGGCGCGTCCTGCTGTCCACGTTGCTGGCGATCCTGACCGCCGGCAACCTGATCACCGCCCTCGCGCCCGGTTATCCCCTGGTACTGGCGACCCGGCTCGTCATGGGCTTCGCCAACGGCGCGTTCTGGGCCATCGGCGTGGGGATGGCGATGCGGATCGTCCCCGGCAGGCACGCGAACCGGGCGGCGGCGGTCGTGATGTCCGGTATCTCCATCGCCACCGTGCTGGGGATGCCGCTGGGTACCGTCCTGGAACGCCTCGTCGGCTGGCAGTCCACGTTCCTGATCTGGAGCGGGCTCAGCGTCCTGGTCTTCCTCGCGGTGCTCGTCCTGGTCCCGTCCCTGCCGTCGGCGAACGCTGTCCCTGTTCGTGAAGTCTTCGGCCTGCCACGGGTGAACGCGCGTCTGCGGTCGGTCCTGATCACCGTGGTCCTGTTCGTGCTCGGGCACTTCGGCGTCTACACCTTCATCCGTCCCTTCCTGGAAGGCACTTCGTCGGCGTCGCCCGCTTTCGTCACGGTGTGCCTGATCGTCTTCGGTGCCGGGGGAGCGGTGGGGAACTTCGTCGCGGGGCATTTCGTGGCGAAGAACGTGCTCGTCAGTTTCGCGGTCGGAGCGGTCGGACTCGTGACGTCGCTGTTGCTGCTGCTCGCGGTCGGCCACGGCCAGGTGGGTGCGCTGGCCGCGCTCGTGCTCTGGGGACTGTCCTACGGCGTGGTGCAGCTGAGCCAGCTGACCATGACGCAGCGGTCCGCGCCGGACACGTTCGAGGCCGCCATGTCGCTCAACACCTTGGCGTACAACACTTCCATCGCTCTGGGCGCGTTGATCGCGGGGCTGCTCGCCGACCACGCCGGGATCACCAGCGTGGTGTGGTTCGGCGTGGTGCTGACCGCGGCGTCGCTGCTGTTCACGGTCGGCACCCGCCGGACCTGATCAGAACCAGTGCAGGCAGTGCGGCGCGCGTTCGGTGCGGAACAGAGCGTCGGCGAGCGCGGCCGCGTCCGGGCGATGGGCCCGGACGCGGCCCGCCCGCACGAGCAGGCTCGGGGCGGTGCCGCCGAGATAGATCGAGCCAAGGTCGCTCACGTCCAGGGACAGGTCGGGTTCGGCGCCGGTCGGGACGCAGTCCGCCTCACCACCCCGGACGGTGAGCAGGTACCGGCCGCGTTCGCCGAGCGCCGGGTCGTCGACGTCGAGGACGAGCTCGCCGTCGGTGGACCAGCCGCGTGCGGTGAGCGCGCGGGGCACGTCCAGCAGCCGCACCCAGAGCCAGTCCGTGTCGCCGCCGACTTCGCCGGCACGGAAGTCTTCGAGCTGCCACCGCAGCGGATGGTCTGGCGGGCAGTGCTTGAACACGACCTCGGTGACCAGGTCGTGTCCGAGCGCGAACCGGGCGAGCGCCGTGGACACCTCGTCGTCGACGGCGATGGTCTCGTCGACCGTCAGCGTGCTGGGCTCGGTGAGCGAGTACGAGGCGTACCCGTCCGGGACGCCGTCGGCGTCGCGGTGCACGGCGATATGGCGCGCTGCCCGGGAGATCGGCGGCTGCCCGGCGCCCAAGGACCACCAGCGGTGCGGCCGCGACAGCGCGCCGGGCCGGGCGCGGCGATACCGGTCGTAGATCTCCTCCAGGAGTTCGCCGCACTCGGCCCGGCGCAGCACGTCGATCGAGCCACCGGCCGTCCCGACGGCGAGGGCGGCCCGATGGCGCGGCACCGTCAGACGCCGGGTGTAGGTCGCCGGGCCGTAGCCGAATCGCCGGTAGATCAGCGCTTCCGATGCCAGCAGGACCGAAAGGAACTCGCCCCGCTCGCGGAACTCGGCGAGCTGACGCCGCATCATCGCGCTGAGCACACCGCGCCGCCGGTGCGAGGGCAGGACGCCGACGGCGGTCACCCCGGCGGCCGGGACGACGACGTCACCCGGCAGCGTGAGCTCGAAGGTGTACGCGGCGGCCGTGCCGACGGGCCGCCCGTCGTCGGTCACCGCGAGCAGGCCACGGTCCAGTTCGAGCGCGGACCAGGTCTCGCCCGCGGTGTCCGGGAACCGGGCGAACGCGGCGAACATGGTGTCGACGAAGACGTCGCGGTCCTCGGCGGTCGTGGAACGGATCTTCATCGGCCCAGTGCATTGCCGTTCCCGCGTGGCGTCAAGCGATTTGCAGGTCGAGGAACCCGGCGTACCGGCCACCGAGCCGGACCAGCGCGTCGTGGCCGCCCTCCTCCACGATCCGGCCGTCGTCCACGAAGACCACGTGATCGGCGCGTTCGACGGTCCGCAGCCGGTGCGCCACCATCACCACGGTCCGGCCCGCCATGAGCCGCTCGATGCCTTCGTGGACGGCCGTCTCGTTGACCGGATCCAGCGCCGACGCCACCTCGTCGAGCACCACGATCGGCGCGTCCTTCAGCAGGGCGCGCGCGATCGAGACCCGCTGGCGTTCCCCGCCGGACAGCAGCGCCCCGCCTTCGCCGACGTTCGCGGACCAGCCGCCCGGCAGCCGCTCGATCACCTCGTCCAACCGGGCCGCCGTCGCGGCGGCGCGCACTTCGGCGTCGTCGGCGTCCGGACGGCCGAGCCGGATGTTCTCCTCGATCGTGCCGTCGAAGAGGTGGACGTCCTGGAAGACGATCGCGATCCGCGCCATCAGGTCCTCGGTGCTCATCGCGCGGACGTCCACCCCGCCGACGCGCACCGCTCCCGAATCCACGTCGTGGAACCGGGCGAGCAGCTGCAGCACCGTGCTCTTCCCGGCACCCGAAGGCCCGACGACGGCGAGCTTCTGTCCTTCGTGGACGGTCAGCGACAGGCCGTCGAGCACGGTGCGGCCGCCGCGGGTGAAGACGACGGACTCGAATTCGAGGTCGTGCCGCTCCGGCCGGACGGGGTCCGGCGGTTCCGGCAGCGGTTCGGTCCGCAGCAGCGCGTCGAGCCTCGTCAGCACCGAACGCGCGCCGCGGAGCTTGCCGCCGATATCGGTCAGCGAGAGCAGCGGATCCGCGCAGCGCGCGGCCAGGACGAGGATCGTCAGCACCTCGGGCGCCCCGATGCCTCCGCCGAGCGCGAGGAACGCGCCCAGCACCAGCAGGACGGTGAACATCGCCTGCACCGTGAACGTCAGCCCCACGACACCGGGCAGCGCCGACAGCGTGGACCGGCGGTTCGCGCGCTGAAGGTCCCGCAGCGAGTCGTCGAGCAACCGGAATCGTTCTGCGGTCCGGCCACCCGCGCGCAGTACCGGCTGCGCCTGCAGATACTCGATGACCCGCCCGGTGGCCTCGTTCCCGCGTTCCGCGGCCTCCTCGTCGGCGGCGGCCATCGAACGGCCCGTCCAGGCCTGGACGGCCGCCACGACCGGGGCCGCGATCAGCGCGGCCAGCCCCAGCCGCCAGTCGAAGACGAGGATCACGAACACGATCGTCAGCGGAGTGACGCAGGCGGCGATGAACGGCGCCAGCAGATGCGCGATCACGCCCATCGCCTGCAGGACACCGGGTCCGGCCAGCGACGACACCTCACCGACCCGCTTACCGCTGTACCAGCCCATCGGCAGCCTGGCCAGATGGTCGCCGAGCCGGTGGTACATCCCGCGTAGCAACGTCGTCCCGGCGCGGAAGCCGGAGAGATCGGCGCGGTAACGCAGGATCGCGAACACCGAGAACGCCGCGCCGAACGCGATCAGCCAGGGGACGGCGTCGTCCGGTGTGCTCCCGAGCAGCGCCCGCAGCAAGGGGACCAGCAGCGCGTAGGACAGGCCTTCGACGATCGCGGTCGCCGTCATCAGCACCACGGTGCGCCGCACCGGCGGGGCGTGGTCGGGGCCGAGGACGCTCAGCAACATCCGGATCATCGAGGTTCCCCCAGTGGTTCGGCGGAGCGGTGGGAACGCCAGAAGGCGGCGAACCTCCCGTTCCGCGCCAGCAGATCCGCGGGTTTCCCGCGTTCGGTGATGGAGCCGTTCTCCAGTAGTACGACGGTGTCGGCGTCGACCACAGTCTCCAGGCGATGGGCGATGACCAGGACCGTCCGGTCGGCGCGCGCCGTCGTCAGTGCCCGGCGCACGGCCAGTTCGGTCCGCGGGTCGGCGAACGCGGTGGCCTCGTCGAGCACCAGGACGGGCGTGTCGGCGAGCAGCGCACGAGCCAGCGAGATCCGCTGCGCTTCGCCGCCCGACAGCCCGGTTTCCTCGTGCAGCACCGTTTCGTAGCCATGCGGCAGTTCCAGGATGCGATCGTGGATCTGCGCGAGCCGGGCGGCGCGCACGACGTCTTCGCGATCGGCGTTCGGCACGGCGAGCGCGATGTTGTCCGCGACCGACGCGCGCAGCAGGCGGAAGTCCTGGAACACGAAGGAGACGTTGCGGTACAGCTCCCGGCTGCCGATCTCACGCAGGTCGACGCCACCCAGCAGCACCGAACCGCCCGTCGGGTCGAAGAACCGCGGCAGCAGAGTGACCAAAGTGGACTTTCCGCCGCCCGACGGCCCGACGAGCGCGGTGACCGTTCCCGGTTCGAGCACCAGATCGATCCCGCGCAGTACCTCGCGCTCCGCCTCGTAGCCGAAGCGGACACCGCGCAGTTCCACCCGGTGGCCACGCGGCGCGACGGGTTTCGACGGCTCGGGCAGCGACGGTACGCCGAGCACTTCGCGGATCCGGCCGGTCGCGCGACGAGCGGCCTGGAGTTCGTCGAAGCCGTGGCCGAGCGCGGCGACGGGTGCGGTCAGGCCAAGGCCGAGTACCAGGAACGGCAGGAGATCGACCGGGGCGAGGCCGCCGCCGATGATCAGGAGCGTGCCGCCGATCAGGACCACCAGCAGGACGAACGGTGGCGACAGCGCCAGCTGCATCCCCGCCGCCGGCCCGGCCATGCCGTGCACCCACCGGGTGAACGTGGCGACGAAGGCGTCCGCCCCGGTGCGGAACCTGCGGTGGGCGCGGCCCGCGCCGCCGAACGCCTTGACCACGGCGATGCCCTGGACGAACTCGACGACCGAATCCGAGATCCCCGCCATGCCCCGGTCGAACTCCTCCTGCTCACGCAGCCGGGACGGCGTCATCATCAGCGGGACCATGGCCACCGCCAGCACCATCGGGATCAGCGTGATCAAGGTGAGCCGCCAGTCGATGGTGAGCAGGTAGACCAGTGACACCAGCGGGACGACGAAGGCGGACACGAGCTCGCCGGGGGTGTGGGCGATGAACGGGTGCACGGCGCCGACGTCCTCGCCGACGACCTTGGCCAGTTCACCGGTGCGGCGGCTCGAGAACCAGCCGATCGGCACTCGGCCCAGGCGTTCGGCAAGCAGGCGGCGGAACGTGAGCTGAACCCGGCCGTCGAGCAGATGCCCGATCCCGGACGACGCGGCCGTGAGCACCAGCCGGACGAACATCCCGGCCGCGCCCACGGCGACCGCCGTCCACACCCGGCTCTCGTCGGCCGGACCGGGTGCCAGCAGTGCCCTGCCCAGTTCGACGACCGCCAACAGCGGCGCCAACCCCGAGATGGCGCCGATGACCTGCAGGACGACGACAGCGGCGAAACTCCCGGCGAACGGGCGCAGCAGCCGGGCCGTCGTGGGTGGCGCTGTGGGTGCTGTCATGACCCGGCCAGCGCGCGGCGCAGGACGCCGCCCAGTTCGTCGATCTGACGGCGGGACACCTCGGCGGACAGGATGGCCTGCGACCCGTGGAAGGTGCCCGCCCACTGGTGCAGCTCGACCGAAACCCCCGCCTGCAGCAGCCGGAGCGCGTACTCGATGTTCTCGTCGCGATTGGGGCAGAACTCGGCGGAGGCCACGTACGCGGGCGGCAGGCCGGAGAGGTCGGTGGCCCGCGAAGGGGCGGCATACGGTGAAGGCGCGGGCTTTCCGGCCAGGTAGTGCCCCCACGCGGCGGTGATCTTGGTGTGGTTCATCCACGGCGTGTCGGTGAAGTTCCGCGCCGACCACGACTCCTGCCGGTCGTCGAGCCCCGGCTGGTTGAGCAGCTGGAAGCAGATCCGCGGGCCGTCTTCGTCGCGGGCCCGCAGTGCCGTCGCCGCCGCGAGCCCGCCGCCCGCGCTGTGCCCGCCGATCGCGATCCGGTCGGGGGAGACACCGAGTTCTGCCGCGTGGTCCGCCGTCCAGTTCAGCACGGCGTAGACGTCGTCGAACGCGGCCGGGAACGGGTTTTCCGGTGCCAGCCGGTATTCGACCGAGATCACTGTCGCGCCGGAGGCTTCGGCGAGCCGCGCCGCCCAAGGGTGTTCGGTCTCCAGGTTGCCCATGACCCAGCCGCCGCCGTGCAGCCAGATGATGGCGCCCTGCGCCTCCCGTGGCCGGTAGATCCGGACCGGGACGCCGGGATCACCGGGCACCGTCCGGTCTTCGACCTCCATGGCCGACGTGTCGGGCTGCGGTACGGACGTGGCGAGTTTCGCGAAGCTCTCGCGGTCCGCGACCGGGTCGTCGAGTTTCGCCTTCGGGAACAGGGCGATGAAGGCTTCGAGTTCGGGATCCATGACCACGATCCTTCCGGCTCCGGACGCGGAAGGCGGCCGCCATCCGTCGCGTGTGATCGCCCCTTCGCGCGACGATCGCCGCGTACGCTCGCGGACATGGAGGCACTGGCCGCGCGGTTGTCGCATCTGGATCCCGACGTCGAAGGCGCGATCCGGGTCGTGATGTTCTACGACACCCTGATGCGACGGCGGGTCGACCTCCCCGCGCTCGCTCGCGCCACCGCGGGCCTGGCGGAATGCGTGGCGGGCATCCGGCTCCACAGCACGGGTCGCATCATCCGCATGGCGCCCGACGGCCGCGAAGCCGCGCCGACCGACGTGCCCGCGTCCATCACGGCGGCGGTCACCCTCGACGACGAGGAGATCGGCACGGTGTGGCTGGAACGCGAGGGAGCACCGGTCGCCCTCGACGAAGCGGTGCTGGACCGGCTCGCGATCGCCGTGGCGACGGTCGTCGAACGGTACGGACCGGCCCGCACCACCATGGCCGATCCGGCGCTGGTGGAACTCGTGATCAGCGCCGCCGGTGACGACGCCGCGAGGAGCCGGGCCCTGCGGCTGCTGGGTTTCCCGGGTGACGCGCCGATCAGGGTGGTCGCCGTCCGGTCGGGGCTCCCGCTCGAGAAGGTCGGGAACCTGATCTGCCCCGGGCGCCCGGTCAAGGCCGCGTCCCTCACCGACGTCGGCATCATCCTCGCCACCGCGGTGGATCCGGAGCGTTTCCCGGAGGACGTCCGGGCGGGGATCGGGGAGGCCGAGTGCCCGCATCGGTCCTGGCAGGACGCCAGGACGGCCTTGCGGTTCACGACCGCGCGCTGTCCGGTGATCCACTACGGCGACCTCGGAGCGCTGGCGCTGCTCGCGCGGATCCCGGAGGAGGACACGCGGGCCAACGCCGACGTCGTCGCGATCTCGAAGCTGGCGGCGGATGCCGAGGACCTGCGGACGCTGGACGCCTACTGCGCCACGGGTTCGGTGCGTCAAGCCGCGGATTTCCTGCACCTGCACCACAGCAGCGTCGCGCGACGGCTGACCCAGATCGGCAAGAGCCTGGCCGTCGACCTGACCGACTCGCTCGGGCTGACCAGGGCGAGGCTCGCTCTCACCGCGTGGCGGCTGCTCGGCGAATGACTACCTCAGCACGCTCCCGCCGCCCCCGATTTGTCATTTGACACTCAACTCGGAGCCGATCGACGCGATAATGTGGCGGTCGGCGCCGTGGGTCGGCGCCGTGGACCTTGGGAGGGGGCCAGTGGCGCGACCGACGCGGGCTCTCGACCGCACGATCGTCGTGGTGGACGTCGTGGGGTTCACCGCGCCGGACCGCAACCGGCTCGACAGACTCGCCGTGCACCAAGGCATGTACGAGGTGCTGAAGACGGCGTTCGCCGAAAGCGGTATCGATTTCGATTCCTGCGCGCACGAGGACCGCGGCGACGGCGTGCTGGTCCTTCTTCCGCCCGGAACGACGAAAAGCCTGGTCGCCGACCTGTTTCCGGAGCGTATCGCGGTCGCCCTCCGCCGGTACAACCACACGCGGACGCCGCAGGCGCAGATGCGGCTCCGGGTGAGTTTCAACTCCGGCGAGGTGATCGACGCCGGCAACGGGTGGGTCGGTGAAGCGGTCGACATCGCTTTCCGCATTCTGGACGCGCAGCAGGCGAAGGACGCGTTCGCGGAATCCGGCCGGATGATCGCGTTCATCTGTTCGCAGCGTTTTTTCGCCGATGTCATCGAAAAGGACCCGGGCCTGTTGCCCGAGTCGTACAGTCCGATACCCGTTTCGGTGAAGACCTTCACCGGAACGGCTTATTTACGACTGCACGGAGAAGGTATCGCGCCGGTCGCCAAAGCTCCCGAACCGGCGGTGGTGGCCGCCGAAGACCTCTTTCTGACCGATCTGAACAGCGCCGTTCTGGAGTTGGTCCCGCGCAAGGATCTGGTCGGTCTGCACCGAAGGCTGACCCGGCTGGAAGTCCCCCAGATGGCGGTCATGGTGGCCCGCGCGCTCGGTCCCGCGGTCCCGTTGCCCCAGCTGGACGGCGTCACCGACGCGTGGGGCGCTTTCCAGTTGCTCGCGGACTTCAACGCGGGGCCGGACGGTGTCCCGCCCGCCCTGTCTTTTCTCGGCCTGCTCGCGGAAAACGTGGACGGCGAGCCCGCGGCCATGATCGCGAACTGGATCGCCGACCAGGCCAGATCGTTGCGGCTCGGCCCCGCCCTTCTGCACCAGCGGCAGAGCAGGCCGCCGATTCCGGAGCGGCCCCATTTGCATCTGTTGATCATGCTCGAACCGGTTTCCGGGGACCCCACGCGGTGCACGCTCGCGTTCTGGCGGCAGGACGATCCGGAGGTCTGGCCACCGTCACTCGGTGGGGTGCGGGAAATCGGGATAGAAGAGGTCGAGTTCAGGGTCGATGACGTCATCTTGGAGACTGAAGGTGTCTGGTCCGGCCAGAGCATGTCCGCGTCGGTGGAATTCCTGCTGCCGAGGACGTTGATCAATTTGCCCGTGCAGCGCTGGGCGAAGGAACATGAGACGGGCCATCCCCAGCCGTTGCGCTACGGGTACCGGCTCGGAATTCGGTCATTGGAGAGGATGCGGGCGAGGCATTGGCATCGCGCATGGCATGTTCGCTGGGATTCGATGGTGAAGGACCCCGCCGCCGACCGGCTGCACTATTCCGGGTGCGCGGAGTTCGAGGATCACCCGATCGACGCCATACTGAGCGACGATCACTGGGTCGGCCTGGTAATGGCGAAACCCCCGTCGCCCCAAGCGGAACCGGGCGGCGTACCGGACGAACTGACGACCGCGCTCCGCAGCGGCCTTCCGGTGGTGCTCTGGCATCCGGACGCCGAGCCGGAGAACCTGCGCGAGTTGCTCGACTGGGTATTGGCCGCGGACAGCGGTTTTATCGAACTCCCGGATCGCCGCAAACTGGCGAATTCGGGGGCGGCGGTACCGTTCAAGAATTCTCTGGCTCACGATCTGGTGGTAATGTGGGACGACCCGAAACGGGTGATCGTTCTGGACCAACCGTTGATCCCGACTCGACTGTAAGGGGATGCCGCGGATGAGCGGGAACGATCAGGACGCGGCCGTGAACGGCCGGACGCCGCAGCACGACGCACCCGATTGGTGGATCTACCGGGGGACCGGAAGGCCCATTCACGACATCGATCTCGCGCAGCTGCTGCCCGCGCCGCCGCCGTGGCGTTCGTATCGCGGGGATCCGCCACCGGAGAACGACGTGCCGCCGCCGGACGACGGCGAGGCGGAACGCCGTCTCGGTACCGCGTTCACGCTTTCGGAGCTGACCGTCGACGACGGTGAGCTGAACATGGTCAACGCCGCCCTGTACCTGCGCCGTCCGTTGCTGGTCACCGGAAACCCGGGAACCGGGAAATCCAGCCTCGCGTACCGGATCGCCAGGGAACTCGGTCTCGGCAGGGTGCTGCGCTGGGCGATCACCAGCCACACCGCGCTGAGTTCCGGTCTCTACGGCTACGACGCGATCGGCCGGGTGCAGGCCGCGGCGACCAGCCAGGCGCAGCGCGGCGGCGAGGCGGAAGAACCCCCGATCGGCGATTTCGTCCGGCTCGGCCCGCTGGGCACCGCTTTCCTTCCGAGCAGGCTGCCGCGGGTCCTGCTGATCGACGAGCTGGACAAATCCGAGGCGGATCTGCCCAACGACCTGCTGTCGCTCTTCGAGGACGGCGAATTCTCCATCGACGAATTGGCTCGCGTGCGCAACCGGCAGCCCGAGGTCACCGTGCACACCGCCGATCCGCAGCGCACCGCGGTGGTCCGCGACGGCCGGATCGCCTGCCACGCCTTCCCGATCGTCGTCATGACCAGCAACGGCGAACGGGAGTTCCCGCCGGCCTTCCTGCGCCGCTGCCTGCAATTGCGGATCGAGAACCCGGACGAGGAGCAGCTCGCGGCGATCGTGGCGGGCCATCTGGTCGGCGAGAACGGCGAACACCGGGACAGGCTCATCCGGGAGTTCGCCGAACGGAGCAAGGCGGAAGGCGGTCTCCCCACCGACAGGCTGCTCGACGCCGTCTATCTCGCGACGTCGGGCGCGTACCAGCCGGATCAGGAGGCATGGCCGCGGCTGGTGGACGCCCTCTGGCAACGACTGACGGTGCGGTGACATGGAGGGGCCGGGCGGTGTGTCCGACTCGCGTTCCGCCTCGGTGGCGGAGCGGCGGAGAACCGGTTCCCCTCAGGGGGTCAAGCGGTTCGGGTTCGAGGACCTGAACTGGACCGATGTCGCCGACATCGTGTGGCTGGCCGCGGCCATCTCGCCGCGGCGGGCGGCCGACCCGGCCGAGCCCGCCGATGAACCGGAGCGGCCTTCCGGGAAGACGAGGATCCGCAACGCTCCCGCCGAGCGCGGGGAAAACCCGGAACCTCCCGAGTCGCGGCCGTCCCGGTTCATCGAAACCGAGGCACCCGCCGAGGACGACGGTGAGGTCGTCGCGATCGAGGCCGTACCCGGTGAGCTGCCCGAACCCGCGGTGGACGGCACCGGGCCGGGGGGAGTGGTACTCCTCGAATCGCTGGAGTACTTCCGCGCACTGAGATCACTGAAACGGGAGACGGTGTCGCGGCGACACAACAACGTGGTCCTGGACGAAGTGGCGACCGCCGTCCGGGTCGCGGAGACCGGCCGGTGGTGGCCGGTCACCCGATCGAAAAAAGAGCGCTGGCTCGACCTGACGCTCGTCCTCGACAATGGTCCCTCGATGGCCCTGTGGCGGCCGAGGGTGTCGGCGTTCGTGGAATTACTGCGGCAGGTGGGGGCTTTCCGCACCATTCAGGTCCGGCTGCTGGAAACCGCGAAGGACAGCGAAGAGGGGCTCGTTCTTCGCGGTGGCACGCCCGGCGCGCCCGCCCGCGATCCCGACGAGATCGTGGATTCCTCGGGACGGCGGGCCGTATTGCTGCTGACCGACGGTGTCGGCGATGCCTGGCAGAACAAGGACGCGCTGTACCCGATGCTCGCGCGCTGGGGCAGGAGAATGCCGGTGAGCATCGTCCACCTGCTCCCGCCATGGCTGTGGGGCCGGTGCGGCATGGAACCGCACAAGGCGTGGTTACGCGTCCCGAACGCGTTGGCGCCCAACAGCCGGTGGCGTTGCGACCTCGCTGACGCCTGGCTCGAACCCGGCTCGAAAGTGCCCGGCCACCTCGTCCCCGTGCCGGTGCTCGAATTGCGGCCGCGGTCGCTGGGGTGGTGGGCCGGACTGATGACCGGCGAAAACACCGGTGCCGCCGAAGGAACGGTCGTCCTCGCCACGGAACGGGTTCCCCGGTCCGATTTCACGGACCCGCCGGTAACTTTGTCACCCGCCGAAAGAGTGCACAGATTCCGCAGTGTTGCGTCGCCGCCGGCGCTACGCTTGGCGCAGTTGCTCGCGGCGGTACCGGTCCGTCTCGACGTTGCGAAGCTGGTGGGACAACAGTTCGTACCGGAAGCGGGAGTGGAGCACCTCCTCGAACTTTTACTTTCGGGGATGATGTACGCTCCCGCACTCAGGGAGGGCGAGTCCACTTGGGACACCGACGGGGTCTTCGCTTTTCCCGAGGCAGTCCGGGAATTGCTGCTCAGTGGCGCGCGACGGTCGGAAACGGCCAGTGTCGTCCGAGTGGCCGCCACCCATTTCGGTGACCGGATCAGGTTGCTCGGTCACCTCCGGGACGCCATCGCCGACCCGAACAACACACCGGATCCAGACCTCACCCGCGAGTCCCCGGCCGATGTGGAATTGGAAAGCGCGCTCATGCGCGCGCTTTCCGGACCGTACCTGTCCCGGGCCGACCGGCTGCGGAACGCGGTACGAAACCGGGGTCTCGTCGCATTCGACGCTGAATCACTAAAGAAGGCTGTGAGCCCAAAGATGCCTGAGACGGCCGAACGTCCACCTGCTTCGACCGCTGTGCCACAGGGACGCTCGACTTATCTCAGCGAGCCCGACGCGAACGAACCGACGACCAGGATCGTCCATCCTTCGGCGGCGGACAGTTCCCGGCACTTCCCCGACCGCCAGCCCGAAGACCCGCCACTGATCTTCGGGAACGTCCCCCCGCGGAACCCCAACTTCACCGGTCGCGACGAATTGCTCGTCCAGCTCACCAAGCGGTTGAGCAGCGGTACCACCGCCGTGCTCCCTTCGGCGTTGCACGGTCTCGGCGGTATCGGCAAGACGCAGATGGCCACCGAGTACATCTACCGGCACCTCCAGGACTACGACCTCGTCTGGTGGATCGACGCGGCGCACACGACCCAGATCCGTGCCGGTCTCACGGAACTCGCCGGGATGCTCGGCTTGCAGGGCGCGTCCGAAGCCAGCGTCGCCGTCCCGGCGGTCATCGAGGCGCTCCGGACCGGACGGCCGTTCCGCCGGTGGCTCCTGGTCTTCGACGCCGCCGAGAGCCCGGATACCGTGCTGCCCTTCTTTCCGCGCAACGGTCCCGGCGAAATCCTGATCACCTCGCGGAACTCCGACTGGGCGGGGATCGCGCGCCCGCTGGAGCTCGCGGTGTTCAAACGCGAGGAAAGTGTCGAGTTGCTCGGCCGCCGCGGTCCGGAGATCGACCCGGCCGACGCCGACGAACTCGCCGAAAAACTCGGCGATCTGCCGTTGGCCGTCGAACAGGCGGCGGCCTGGCGCGCGGTGACCGGGATGCCGGTGCAGGAGTATCTGCGGTTGTTCGACGAGTCGGTCGAAGAAATCCTCGACACCGCCTCGGCGCCCGACAACGAGGTATCCGTCGCCGCGGCCTGGAACGTTTCGTTCGAGGAACTGAAGACCCGCAACCCGGCGGCGCACCAGATCCTGCACATCTGCGCCTTCTTCTCGCCGGAGCCGATTTCGCGCGATCTGCTCACCGGGGTCAACCGGGTGTCGATCTCCCCGGAGCTCGACGCGGCCCTGCGCGACCCGATCAAGCTCGCGCGGGCCATCCGGGACATCAACCGGTACGGCCTCGCGAAAATCGACCACGGCAACAACACCCTCCAGCTGCACCGGCTGGTCCA
Source organism: Amycolatopsis sp. NPDC057786 (assembly GCF_042797905.1). Taxonomy (NCBI): domain Bacteria; kingdom Bacillati; phylum Actinomycetota; class Actinomycetes; order Pseudonocardiales; family Pseudonocardiaceae; genus Amycolatopsis; species Amycolatopsis sp. NPDC057786. Next base: position 17,155 of record NZ_JBHVKW010000045.1, on the reverse strand, counting down.
GCTGGTGCTGCGCAACCGGGTCATGGCCCGTCAGGTGCACGCGCGGATGCAGCACGGCGCACACCAGCTGCTGGCGGCGCTGGACCCGAACGACCCCGAGTCCAGCAGGCACTGGTCGCGCTACCGCGAACTGCTGCCGCACGCCTACGCGGCGAACGTACTGGACTGCGACGACGATTGGCCGCGTCAGCTCTACATCAACCTGATGCGCTACCTGTTCGAGTACGGCGACCACGAGGAGGCCGCCCGGCTCGGCCTCGAAGCGCGGAAGCGGTTCACCGACGCCCTCGGGCCGACCCATCCGCAGACGCTCGAAGTCTCGTCGAGGCTGGGGCTCTATCTGTGGGCGATCGGCCGGTATTCCGATGCCGCGGAACTCAATCAGCGCACTCTCGCGCTGCGCCTTCAGGTATCCGGCGAGGAGAACGAAGAGACGTTCGCCCTCCAGCGGAACATCACGATCGACCTCCGCGCGCAGGGCGATTTCGCCGCGGCGACCAAACTGAGCGAAGAGATCTACCAGAAGTCCAAGCGGATGTTCGGCGAGGACGACCCGGAGACACTCAACGCCGCGTACCAGCACGCCATCAGCCTCCGGTTGTCCGGCGCCTACCGCGCCGCCGCGGAACTGGACCAGGACACCCTCCGGCGCCGGATCGAAGTTCTCGGGCGCGATCACATCCGCACCTTCAGCGTCAACAGTTCCCTGATCGTGGACCTGCGCGAGGCAGGGGACTACGGCCAGGCCCGGGTACAGCAGGAAAGGCTCACGGAGAACTTCCACACGCGCTTCGGCCCGGACCAGCTGGACAGCGCGACCCATTCCTTCCTGCTTTCCGTGACCCGGCGTAAGGACGGCGACCATCCGGGCGCGCTGAGCTTGTCCACGGACGCCCTCAAGAGGTACCGGCTCGCCTATGGTGACGACCACTCCGTCACGATGAGCTGCGCACTCGCCCATTCGCTCGATCTCCGTCACTCGGGTGACTTGGCCGCGGCCAAGCGCCTGGGGGAAGAAACCTTCGAGCGATACCGGAGCGGGCTCGGCGAGCATCACCCGCACACCCTCGTCGCCAATGTCGACCTGGCGGTCACCTTGCGGCTCATGGGCGACGCCGCGGGCGCCCGCGTCCTCGACGAGCGCGCCCTCGAGCAGTTCCGGGCCGGTATCGGCCCGGACCACCCCTACGCCGTCGCCGCCACGATCAACCTGGCGAGTGACCTGGCGGCGCTGGGTGAGCTCGACCGGGCGGCCGAACTGGGACGGGACGCGGTCGAGCGCGGTACGCAGGTACTCGGCGAAGAGCATCCGACGGTACTGGCGGCGTCCTTCAACCTCGGACTGGACCTGGCCGCGCTCGGCCGGACGGACGAGGCCGCACCGTTCCGCGATCCGATCCTGGTGCGGTACCGCAGGGTCCTCGGTGAGGCCCACCCCGGAACGCAGGCGGCAGGCCGTGGTGCCCGCGCCAACTGCGACATCGATCCGATCCTGATGTAGCAGGCGGTGTCCTAGCCCGGAACGAGTTGCCCGATCCACGCGGCGAGCCGCTCCACGGTCGGTGGTCGCGGAACGGCTCGCAAGGACCGATGTACGGCACGGACGAGTTCGGGGCAGTGCAGCAGGGCGCGGGCGGCGGGATGCGGGCCTCGGGCGGCGAGCGCGAGGCCCAAGCCGGCCAGGGAGTTCGGCCGGTCCGGATCCACGGCGAGTTCCCGCCGGTAGCCCTGGACGGCGTCGAGGAAGTCGCCCGCGGTGTAGGCGAGATCCGCGGCGGTGGCGCCGGGTACCGTCGGCGGCCGTCCGTCCGGCGACAGCGAGGTGCCGCCGACGGCGAGCCGGATCAGGTCCGTTCTGGCGTGGGACCAGGCTCCGTCCGGTACCGGCGTCGGGGGAAGGTCCGGGGCGTCGACGGTGACCGGCGGCCTCGGTCTTCCGGCGAGCCATGCCGCCGCCAGTTCGGTGACCACGGACGGGTCCGGTCGCAGATGGCGGACCCGCCAGCCGGCGAGGTGATCCCGGCCGGCGGCCGCGGCCAGTTCGCGCGCCTCCGCCGCCACGGGCTCGGCCTGCCAGGGGCCGAGGCGTTCGGCGATGTCGTCGAGGAACCGGCGTCCGGCGTCGGTCAGTGTCGAGTCCCCGCGCAGGACGCGCAGGGTGCGCCACGTCTGCTCGCGCCAGAACGCGAATTCGAAGGCGGAGCGCCGAGGGCATTCACCGGCATGTGCCAGCGCGCGCCAGAACGCGGTGACCCCGAAGAACGCGTAGACCCCTTGCAGGGCACCACTCACGGGCCGTGGATCATCCCGCCAGGTCACGTAGATCCGTTCACCGGGGTCCGGCTCGTACAGCTCGACCAGATGCAGCAGCCCGCCGAGCACGATGTGCTGGAACTCGTGGATCAAGGTCTCCGCGAGGGATGCGCCGTCGGCGGGCAGGCCGACCACCGCGCTGCCGAACGCCTCCCCGGTCGACGCGCTCGGATTCCGGAACAGCACCTGGGGTTTCGGCACCAAGGAGGCGAGCCCGACGGGCATGATGCGGGCCAGACCGGGGAGATGGGCGGCGACCAGGCGGCAGGCCTCGTCGATCAGCCGCTGCCAATCCGCCAATTCCTTGTCCGGCAGCCGTTCCGGTGGGACCGGTTCGTAAAGCCCGCGATAGGGATCAAGATCGTCCAGCCACAGGGTGAACCGGTGCGTGCCGACCTGGCTCCGGACTCGCCGGATTCCCCACCAGCCAGGGGCATCGGCGTCGGGCGAGCCGGGCAAGCGGACCGTCGTTTCGGCGTTGGAGACGAAGTACCGGCCTTTCTCTCCTCGCACGGTGGCCGAAGAAAACGCCGCGGTACCGGGAAATCTCGCCATGCCGAGGGAAGGGAGCATGGCGTTGCCGTGCCAGGCCGGGACGGCCGTCTCGAAGTCGAGCTCCGCCCGGATCGCCGCGGCCGCCGCGATCGCGTGCGCGTGGCCCAGATGCATCCACAAAGGACCGACGCCGTCGATTCCGTCGCGCAGCAGACGAGTCGTGTAACCCGCCCAGCTTCCGGTGTACGGGTTGGTGAGCATTCGGTTCACCGCGCGCGGTGCCCGTGCCTCGGCACGTGCGAGGAGTTCCCAGGCCGAATCCAGCGGGGGCAGGGGGCCCGGATGGCCAGGTGTCTTCGTGGCCTCGGTCAGCAACGCGTGGATCAGCAGTTTGCGACGGCTTCGCTCGGCCCGCCGCAACCGCCGAGCCATGTCCTCGTCGCCGTCGAGGCGCGCCAGCGCGTCGAAGTCCCGCCACGACAACCGGTGGAACGCGGGGCTAGCCTCGGCGGGCGGCGGCATCAGTCGATGCGCTCGCCGCCCGTGCTGCCAGTGCTTCTGTAGCGCGCGTGGACGCGTCGGGTGCGTTCGACGACGTGAAGCGCGGACTGGCGGAAGGCTTCGCCGTCCAGCTCCCGTAACGCGGTGAAGGAGACCGCGTCGAGATCGAGCAACGCCGATTCGATATCCGGTTCGGTGCTTGCCGAGAAAGAACTCATCGTGCCGATTCCCTCCACCCCGTGGAACGGTTGCGAGAGTTGAACCTCGACAAGGATAGCCGAGATTTCGTGACCGATCAGGCCTCGGCGGGCGGCGGTGGCCGTCCGGCCGCCAATTCCCGTAACGCCCGAGGACGGGTGATGGTGACGCGCTGACGCGCGGTGCGCACGACCCCCAGCCGCCGGAGTTCTTCGAGGCCACGGATCAGAGTGCTGCGTGAGACGCGCGCGAAGCCCGCCAATTCCCCTTGGTTGAACCGGAGATCGACCTGCTGCCCGTCCGTCCAGTCGACGGCCTGCTGCAGCGCCAGCTCCAGGAGGACCGCGGCGAGGCGTTGCGGGAAATCCGGCCCGCCCGCTTCGAGCCGCAACCGGTCGGACTGCTGCAGCCGGATGGCCGCGGTACGGAAGATCTCTTCGGCGATCCGGGGCCGGTCCCGCAGGACGCCGAGGAACTTCTCCCTCGGCACGACCAGGGTGCGCACCTCGTCGATCGCCGACATGGTGGCGGACCGGGGGAGCCCGCTGATGGGGGCCAGTTCGCCCACGATCTCCGCGGGGCCGCGGGCGGCGAGCGGCGCGTCCTCACCGCGATAGTTGGTGGCGCTGATCTTCACCCAGCCGTGGAGGACGACGAACATACTGGTGGGCGGACTGCCCTGGAGGGCGAGGATCTGGCCTGGCCGCCACACTTTCACATGGCCCGCGTGCCGGAGAGCGGACTGCTCCGCGGGCGTCAGCCGCCCCCAGGTTCCGAAGCCCCCGTGGTCACCCGTTGGAGAACCGGTCATCCTGGCCCTCCGGATCGCCGGGGGCCGGATTCGCGCTGTGTTCCATTTGACGCATCAGCCACTCCCCCGACTCGTCAACATGGTCAGTGGGCAGAACGACCCGGAAGTTTCGCACCGCAACCGGTAATTGTGCCAGCCAAGGGGTGACTTCACCAGGCCTCGGGCCGGCGACGGGGGAGGACGTCATGCGCAGCGCCGAAAGTGTCATGGGACGGCCGAAGGATCACCGGCGTGAGCCGGCCGTACCGAATCCACGGACGCCCAAGGCGTTCGGCCGAAGACCGGCCTTCTTCGCGCCGCATCCGCCGCTGATGTCCGGCGGGTGGTATCAGGGCGACGACCAGGAGGTCGTCGGGCCGGGGCGGTATCCGGTTCCGCGTCCGCCCGCCAAATCGGTGAAGGTGGCGTTGGCGTGGGTGCTCTTTCTCGGCCCGTTGGGGCTTTGTTACGTGTCACCCGTCGGTGGGTTGATCGCGACGGCGGCTTCGGTCACGGCGATCACCGTCGGCGGGGCCGCGTTGATGGCCGCGATCTGGCCGGTCGCCATGGTGCTCGCGGTGGCGGCGTTGTCCGGGCGTCCGGACGGCGACACGAAATGACGTCCGGCCGGTTTCCGGCCGGGTGAACCGGGTGGGGGACGCTCAAGGGGGGCGGCCCCCACCGCGGTTTGTTCAGTGCTTCACGACATCCCCACGGTCGCAAGGAAGGGGGCCTTCGCGCGCAGCCGCCGTGACTGCCGGGGCCACCATCCGAAAGTCGCGTTCTGTTGCTCCGATCATGCAGCCCGGCGGCGGAACCCTTGAACCGATCGGGTACCTATGCTTCTATCTGCTCGATAGTCGCCGAAAAGGTGCAGTTTCGAACACGATCGAACGGGTTCAACGCCATTCCGGGAGGGCTTCGTGCGCCGTCGTACCCTGCTGAAGGCCGCTGGCGCGGCTTCCGCGTTCACCTTGCTCCCGGCGAGCGTCCGGCAGGCACTCGCCGCCGACGCGCCGACGGGCGGGCTCGACGTCATCGAGCATGTCGTGGTTTTCATGCAGGAGAACCGGTCGTTCGACCACTATCTGGGGACGCTGCGCGGCGTGCGGGGTTTCGCCGACCCTGCCGCGATCAAGCTGCCTTCCGGGGCGTCGGTCTTCCAGCAGCCCGACGGCACGGGGACCCTGCTGCCGTACGCGATCGACGACCAGTTCATGGCCGATGTCGACCACAGCTGGTCCGGCGGGCACCGGGCGTGGAACAAGGGCCGCCACGACGCGTGGCGCGCGGCCAAGGGTGTCCGCTCGCTGACCTATCACCAACGTTCGGCGCTGCCGTTCTATCACGAACTCGCCGACGCGTTCACGGTCTGCGATGCCTACCACTGCTCGGAAATGGGGCCGACCAACCCGAACCGGATGTATCTGTTCACCGGCAAACTCGGCTTCGAACCGGACGGCACGACCCGCGCGATCGGCAATGACGCCTGGCGGAACCCCGGGCACACCGGCTACACCTGGAAGACCTACGCCGAGCGGCTCCAGGCCGCGGGCCGCAGTTGGCGGGTCTATCAGGAATGGGACAACTACGGCGACAATTCGCTGGACTATTTCAGTAGTTTCCTTGCCGTCGGCACCAAGGCCTTGTCGAAGGTGAAGGACTCCGCGGGCAAAGCCTTCCCGAAACTGGAGTACTTCTATTACGCCCTGGATTCGGCCTCGGCCGCCGAACGGACCCGGCTGCTGGACGGACTGGCCGCGGGGGTGGCGACCTTGACCGCGAACGAGCGCGCTCTCTACGACCGGGGCCTGGCCAGGGTCGCGCCGAAGCAGTTGCCTGCCGCCTTCAAGGCCGATGTCGACGCGGGCAGGCTGCCGTCGGTGTCGTGGATCGTCGCGCCGGAATCGCAGACCGAACATCCCGCGTGGGGACCCAACACCGGGGCCGAACTGGTGAAGTCGATCCTCGACACGATCGCGTCCGAACCCGGCGTGTGGAACAAGACCCTGTTCCTGCTGACCTACGACGAGGACGGCGGCTTCTTCGACCACATGCCACCGCCCGCGCCACCGGCCTCGGACGGCGAGGGCAAGAGTTCCGTGGCCACGACCGACGAATTCGTCTCCGGTGAACCCATCGGGCTGGGCGTGCGGGTGCCCATGTTCGTCATCTCGCCGTGGAGCCGGGGCGGGAAGGTGTGCTCGGAGGTCTTCGATCACACCTCGGTATTGCGGTTTCTGGAACGGTGGAGCGGTGTCGCCGAGCCGAACATCTCGCCGTGGCGGCGCACCGTTTGCGGCGACCTGACCTCGGCGCTGGACACCACGGCGCCGAACGCGACCTATCCGGCGCTGCCTGAGCCGGTGCCGACGAGCGGGCCGTGGAACACCCAGCCGCAGCCGCCTTCAGTGCAGAAGCTTCCGGTGCCGGAAACCGGTGTCCGGCCAGCACGGCCCTTGCCTTACCGGTTGGAGGCTTCCGGACGGGTGACGGCAGAGCGGTTCTGGATCGACTTCGCCAACACCGGAACCGCGGGCGCTCATTTCTACGTCTACGCCAACGCGCACCGCACCGACGGGCCTTGGCGCTACACGCTCGGCGGGAACGCGACGCTCTCCGACTACTGGCAGGTGGGTTCCCCGGAAGGCGCGTACGACCTCACCACGCACGGCCCCAACGGTTTCCTGCGACGGTTCGCGGGCAACCGGATCACCGCGACCACCGGCGGCAAGCCGAATCCGGAAGTCGTGCTGCGGCCGGGTTCCGGTGTCGTGTACCTGAAGATGACCAACGCCGGCGCCGCGTGCGAGCTGACCGTGCGCACCGGCAACCGGGGTGGCGGGCCGTGGACGTACGCGGTCGCCCAAGGCGCGACGGTCGAGGACTGGTTCAGCACCGAAGGCGGCATGGGCGGCTGGTACGACCTGACCGTCCAGGGACCGGACGGCTTCCTTCGCCGCTTCGCGGGGCACGTCGAGACTGGCGCCGAGACCATCAGCGACCCGGTGATGGGCTCCGGCCCGCTCGCCGCCACCGTCCGTTCGGCAGACAGCCAGGAGACCGTGGGGGAGTCCGGTGCTGCCTCGAACGCCGTCGACGGCGATCCCGCCACCCACTGGCACACCAGGTGGTCCGGCGGGGAAGACCCGCTGCCCCACGAGATCCAGCTCGATCTCGGTACCGCCCGCACCGTCACGGGCTTGGCCTATCTGCCGCGCCAGGACGGTTCCGCCAACGGCCGCGTCGGCGCGTACGAGGTCCATCTGAGCACCGATGGGTCGGCCTGGGGGAGCCCTGTCGCCACGGGTACCTTCGCCGACGACGCCGCCCGGAAGACCCTGCGATTCTGGCCTGCCCAGGCCCGCTACGTTCGGTTCCGCGCTCTCACCGAGGCGGGCGGGCGCGGCCCGTGGACGTCCGCGGCGGAGGTCGTCCCGCTCGGCTGGACGTAGCCCGGACCGGAACGCTCACTCCAATGACGTGTCGCCGAAGTGTTCGAGCAGCAGTCGCAGGCCGCCGATCAGTTCGGCCCACTGTGCCGGTTTCAGCTCGGGCAGAAGGGCGGCTTCGTTCTCCAGGTGGAGCACGAAGACCTCGTCGACGACTTCGCGGCCCTTGCCGGTCAGGCGGATCTTGACCGAACGACGGTCGTCGCTGTCCCGCACCCGCTCGACCAGACCCTTGGCCTCCATGCGGTCGATCCGGTTCGTGATCGCCCCCGAGGTGACCATCGCGGCTTTGAGTAGCGCGCCGGGGGTCAGGCCGTCGGCTTCGCCTGATCGGCGGAGCGTGGTGAGCACGTCGAACTCCCACGACTCCAGGTCGTGCCGGGCGTTGAACTCCTTGAGCTTCCGGTCGAGGATCCGGGAGAGCCGCTGAACCCGGCCGATCACCTCGGCGGGCCAGAGCTTGTCTTCGAGGTCCGGCCGTTCGTGCCGCCACAACGCGATCACCGCGTCCACCGCGTCGGCCATGACGCCCTCCAATCGTCTCAACATTAAGAGACTTGACATTGACAGAAGTCGCTGGTGTTATCTCAACGTTGAGATTATCAGTGAGGAGACATCATGGCGGTCATCGCCGAACGGCCTGTCGCTCCGACCGAGCAGGCGGCCGCGAAACCGACACTCCGCGACGCCGGGCTCGCCGCGCTGGCACCGGCCAGCTGGGGCACCGTGTACGTCGTCACCGCGACCCTTCTGCCCCCGGACCGGCCGCTGCTGGCAGCCGCGCTGCGGGCGCTGCCGGCCGGGTTGCTCCTGCTGGCACTGACCAGACGGCTGCCGCACGGGTCCTGGTGGTGGAAGACGACTGTGCTCGGAATGCTCAACTTCGGCGCCTTCCTGCCGTTGATCTTCCTCGCCGCGTACCGCCTTCCCGGCGGCGTCGCCGCGACCCTCGGCGCCCTCCAACCACTGCTGGTCGCCTTGCTCGCGCTGCCGATGCTGCGCGTCCGGACACCGGCTCCGATCCTGCTCGCCTCGGTCGTCGGCGCCGGTGGTGTCGCCCTGCTGACCCTTACGGCGGAAGCCCGCCTCGACCCCATCGGCCTGGCCGCCATGTTCGCCGCCGTCGGGCTCATGGCCGTTTCCCTGATCCTGACCAAGAAATGGGGCCGCCCCGAGTACCCGCTGGCGATGACCGGCTGGCAGCTGGCCTTGGGCGGCGTCGTCCTCGCCCCGGCCACGCTCCTGTTCGAAGGTCTCCCGGACTCGCTGACGACCGCGAACCTGCTCGGCTACGGCTACATCGGCATCGTCACCACCGCGCTGGCCTACCCGCTGTGGTTCCGCGGCATCGACCGCCTCGCCCCGGCGTCGGTCTCCCTGCTGACACTGACCAACCCCCTCGTCGCCACGGCCGCCGGGTTCCTGGTGCTCGGCCAGACGCTCACCGGCTGGCAGCTCACCGGCTTCGCCATCGCCCTGACCGCGTTGACACTCAGCCAGACCCTCGCCCGCCCCAAGAGCTGAGGGAAGCGACCGGCCGGTCATTACCCGAAGGTATAGCCGCGCTGCTCCACGCTGGTACGAAAGGGACGCGGTCGCGAACACAGCGAAGTCTTTTCGCGCCCGATCGTGCACTATCGGCCGGTGAATCACGCATTCCAGACTGGGAGTCCGGCGGAAACCAGGAGGAATCATGACCGAGACCGTGACCACCCACAGCTTCGAAGCCGTTGAAGGAGAACAGAAACAGGAACTCAAGGTTCCTCATGACGCGAAGCGTGGCCGGTTCAAACTGCGCGGCGGGCAAGGAGGACACGGCAACGCGGATTCCGGGGGTCCCGGGCACGGGGCCGAAGTCGAGGCCACCGTGCCGGTCAAAGGCGGCGAGATACTGATAGTCCAGGTCGGGAAACAGGCGGGGAGATCCGGCGGTTCCGGATTCACCATCGGCGGGAGAGGCGGCTCGGGGGAAACCGAGTCTGGCCGTAACGGCGGTGGCGGAGGAGGATCCAGCGCGGTCTGCCGCGGCTCCGTGCCGTTGATCGTGGCCGGTGGCGGAGGCGGGGCCGGTGGCGGATCGCTGGTGGCCCGCGGTGGCGACGGCGGCGCGGGTGACGCGAAGCCGCACAACGGCGACAAAGGCGGGCGCGGAACGCTCGGCGTGGGTGGCGACGGCGGAGGTGGCGGAACCGCGAAGGCGTCCCAGGGCGACAACGGCCAGGGTGCGCCCGGAGCGTCGACGGCCGGTGGCGGTGGGGGCGGCGGCGCGGGATACGCGGTGAAGGGCGGCGGTGGAGGCGGAGGCGGCAAGTCGGGCACCAACGATTCGGCGGGAGGCGGCGGTGGCGCCGGCGCTTCCTACTACGTCGCGGGCGCGGTCGACGCGTCGATCCGCAAGACCGGTGCGAAGGGGCACGGAAAGGTCGAAGTGCTGGAGTGGCTCAAGAACTGAGCGCGAGGGCGGCCCTCCCCGGACGGCGGGGAGGGCCGTCATCCTGCCTATTCCGTCCAGGTGACCGGCAACTCGTGGACGCCGTAGATGTTCATGTCGGTCTTGAGCTTGACCTCCTCGGCGGGGACGGCGAGCGCGAGCGTCGGGAAGCGGCGCAGCAATCCCTCGAAACCCGCCTTCATCTCGATCCGCGCCAGCTGCTGGCCGAGGCACTGGTGGATGCCGTGCCCGAAGGACAACAACCCACGGGCGTTGCGGTGCAGGTCCAAGGCGTCGGGGTTCTCGAACCGCCGCGGATCACGGTTGGCGGCCAGCAGCGAGATGATGACGGTCGAGCCCGCGGGGATCGTTTCGCCGCCGAGCTCCAGGTCTTCCGTGGCGTAGCGGAAGAAGATGTCGGCGACGGACAGGTAGCGAAGAAGTTCCTCGACGGCGCCGGGCAGCAGTTCCGCGTCGGCACGCAGTTCGGCCAGCTGTTCGGGGTGCTCCAGGAGCGCGAAAGTGCCCAGTGACAGCATGTTCGCGGTGGTCTCGTGGCCCGCGAGCAGCAGCAGGAAGGCGGCACCGGTCAGTTCCTCGATGGTGAGGTCGTCGTGGCGGCCGAGGTCGGACAGGATGTCGTCGCCGGGCGTCTCGCGTTTGCGGGTGACCAGTTCGGTGAGGAAGGTGTTCATCCCGATGAACGCGGCCATCTTCTCCTCCAGCGTCTGGTCCCTGACCATGAGCTGGGCGGAGTTCGCCTGGAAGTTCTCCCGGTCGTCGTAGGGGACGCCGAGCAGTTCGCAGATCACCAGCGACGGCACCGGCAGCGCGAACTCCTTGACCAGATCGACCGGCGGGACCAGCGCGGCCATCGCGTCCAGCCGCCGCTCGGTGATCTCGACGATGTGGTCTTCGAGCTGTTTCATCCGCTTGACGGTGAAAGCGCCGGTGAGCCGCTTGCGCAACCGGCCGTGGTCCGGCGGGTCCATGGCGACGAACATGCCCGGAATCGGCGGGGACGGTTCGGTCTGGGCGGGCATCCCCGGCGTCTCGTAGGGCGCGTGCAGGATGCCGATGTCCTGGCGCGAGCTGAACCGGGTGTCGGCCATCAGCTGCCGGACCTCGTCGTAGCCGGTGACGAGCCAGCCCTCGTGGCCGTCGGGGAAGACCATGGGACTCACCGGGCGGGCTTCGCGCAGCCGGGTGATCTCGCGGGGCGGGTCGAAGGGGCCCGCGTCGCGGTCCATCGGGAGACCCTGCGGGACGGGAACCGTCTGAGTCATCGCTTCGCCTTTCGTGGTGGTTGTGACCACCACTGTCCTCGCGGGGCCTGACATCGGGCTGACACGGCGCTGACACCGCCCGTGTCAGCGCCGTGGCGGGGGCGTGTCAGCGCGGCCGCCCAGAGTGGTGCCCATGACAGAAACAGCGATCGCGGTCTCGGGACTGCGAAAGACCTTCGGGGACAAGGTCGTGCTCGACGGTATCGACCTGGAAGTCCCCGCCGGCACCATTTTCTCCCTGCTCGGCCCGAACGGGGCTGGGAAGACGACGACGGTGAACCTGCTGACCACGTTGATGAAGTCCGACGGCGGGACGGCGAAGGTCGCCGGCCACGATCTCGTGACCGAGGCCAAGGCGGTACGCGCGGCGATCGGCGTCACCGGCCAGTTCGCGGCGGTGGACGAACTGCTGACCGGCCAGGAGAACCTGCAGCTGATGGCGGACCTGAGCCGCGGGACCACGGGCAAGCGGGTCGTCGCCGACCTGCTGGAACGCTTCGACCTGGTGGAATCGGCGCGGAAACCGGCGTCGACCTACTCCGGCGGTATGCGCCGGAAACTGGATCTGGCGATGACGCTCGTCGGCGATCCGCGGATCATCTTCCTCGACGAGCCCACCACGGGACTGGACCCGCGCAGCCGCCGCACGATGTGGTCGATCATCCGCGAACTGGTGGACGGCGGCGTCACCGTCTTCCTCACCACCCAGTACCTCGAAGAGGCCGACCAGCTCGCCGACCGGATCGCGGTCCTCGACCAGGGCCGCCTGGTCGCGCAGGGCACGCCCGACGAGCTCAAGCGCCGGATGCCCGGAACGCATGTCCGGCTGCGGTTCACCACCGTCGCCGAACTCGACGCGGCCGCGCGGATCTTCCCCGGCGCGACCAGGGACGACGAGGCGCTCACCCTGCGGGTCCCCAGCGACGGCGGGACGAAATCCCTGCGCTCGCTGCTCGACCGGCTCGACGAGTACGCGGTCGCCGCCGAAGAGTTCTCCGTCCACACCCCCGATCTCGATGACGTTTTCCTCGCCCTGACGGGCCACAACACGGAGGCAGTGCAGTGAAATCCGCGTCCACGGTGATGTTGCGCCGTAACCTCAAACACCTCGTCCGCAACCCGACCTCCGTGTTCAACGCGATCCTGATGCCGGTCGTGATGATGCTGATGTTCGTGTACGTGTTCGGGGACGCGTTCAGCGTCGGCGTCGATTACGTCGACTACGCGACGCCGGGACTGATGCTGCTGGCCGTCTGCTACGGGCTCGGCGCGACCGCGACCGCGGTGAACTCCGACATGACGAAGGGCATCATCAACCGGTTCAAGGTCATGGACGTCTCCCGCGGCGCGGTGCTGAACGGGCATGTCGTCACCAGCGTGCTGACCAACCTGCTCGCCATCGCGGCGCTCACCGGGGTGGCCTTCCTGCTGGGCTTCTCCCCGGCTGGCGGTTTCCTCGACTGGCTCGGCGTGGTGGGGATCGTCGTCCTGCTCGGTTTCGCGGCGGCCTGGCTCACGGTCGCGCTGGGGCTGGCGGCGAAATCGCCCGAAACCGCGGGGATGGCCTCGGTGCCGCTGGTCATGCTGCCGTTCTTCAGCAGCGCGATCGTGCCCGCCGAGAAGATGGGACCCGGGCTCCGGGAATTCGCCGAGTACCAGCCCTTCACCCCGATCATCGAAACCCTGCGCGGGCTGCTCGACGGGGCGCCGGCCGCGGGCGACGTCCTTCCAGCCCTCGGCTGGTGCGCCGGGATAGCGCTCGCCGGCTACCTGTGGGCGTCCTCGACGTTCAAGAAGCGAGCGTGACCTCGGCCAGCCGCTTCCAGTCCGCTTCGGTGCCCTCTCGCGCCGCCTCCGCGAATTTCGCTTCGCCGAGGCGGCGCAGCACTGTCTCCTCGATCCGGGTCACGTCCGGACGGGACCGGTCCGGCAGCCCGCGCAGTTCGTCGGCCGCCCCGAGCAGCCGTGCGGCCTGCTCGGGATCGTCCTGGCGCAAAGCCAGATCCGCGATCCCGACGAGCATGTGGGCGATCAGGGGCACGTGCCGCACCTCGGCCGCCGCGTGCCAGGCCGTTTCCCGGTGCGCGCGGGACTTTTCGAGTTCCTCCGCGAAATAGCCCAGAAGGTCGTGGCTGATGGCGCGGACGTGGCCGAGATCGGCTTCGGTGCCCATCACCGTCGTCGCGATGTCGAGCTGCCGCGCCGCCTCCTCGGTGTCGCCACGCCAGTGGGCGAGCTCCGCGTGCGCGAGAGCGAGCATGCCCAGGGCACCCGGCCACGTGACCCGCTCGGAGTACCGCTGCGCTTCGGCGACGGCGGCCGCGCTGGCTTCCTCGTCGCCCATCAGCCAGTAGAGCTGCGCCTGCCGCGACCGCAGCCGGATGAGGTCTTCGAAGGAGCCGACCTCGGTCACGACCGTGACCGCCTCTTCGTAGTACGCGCACGCGGTGGCGAAATCGCCGCGGGTGGCGATCCGGTCCGCCAGTTCGGTCAGGGCGAAGGAGATCCCGAACCGCTCGCCGATCGCCCGGAACTCGCGGAGTGCCTGCTCCAGGTACTCGTCCGCCTCCCGGCCGGGATGGCCGAGCGTGATCCGCGTCTTGCCGAGGTGCAGCCTGCCCAGCGCGCGAACCCACGCGTTTTCGTCCTCCAGCACCGGTTCCCACGCGGACAGCGCTTCGTCCCCGGCCAGCATGCGTTCGAGCGGGACGACGAGCCCCAGCAAGGGGTGCCGCGACTCGCTGTTCCTGCTCAGCCGGTACGACTCGTGGATCCACTTCGCCGCGGTGTGTTCGTCGGCGAAACCGGAACTCACGAACAGCGAGACGAGCCCGTACACCACGGCCGCGACGTCGTCTGACACCTCGCCCGGCGTCTTGACGGCCGCGCTGACCAGCTCCATGCCTTCGGTGCGGTGCCCGCTGAGCCACCAGTACCAGCCGCAGGCGGCCGCCAGCCGCATCGCCTCCGGCCCTTCGCCCGCGGCGAGGGCGCCGCGCATCGCGGACGTGATGTTGTCGTGCTCGGCGTTGAGTTTGGCGAGCCAGTCCAGTTGCTCGGCGCGGCGGAGCATCGGCTCCGCGGCCTCGGCGAGCTCGGTGAAATAGCCGAGATGCGCGTGGCGTGCCACCACCGTTTCGCCCGCCTCGGCGAGCCGTTGCGCGGCGTACTCCTTGATCGTGCCGAGCATCCGGTAGCGCGGCGCTTCGTCGCCCGCCGCGACCAGCAACGACTTTTCGGTCAGCGTGGTGAGCAGTTCGAGGACCTCGTACTGCTCGACCGCCTCGCTGACGCAGACCCGCTCGGCCGCTTCGAGGCTCGCCCCGCCCGAGAACACCGAGAGCCTGCACAGGACCGTCCGCTCGGCGTCGGTCAGCAGCTCCCAGCTCCAGTCGACCATGGCGCGCAACGTCCGGTGCCGGGGCAGCGCGGTCCGGCTGCCGCCGGTCAGCAGGCGGAACCGGTCGTCGAGCCGGTTCGCGAGCTGCTCGATGGACATGGTGCGCAGCCTCGCCGCGGCCAGTTCGATCGCCAACGGCATCCCGTCGAGGATCCGGCAAACCCGCGCCATCGTGGCCAAAGTGGCTTTGTCGGCCACGAAATCCTTGCGCACCGCGCTCGCCCGGTCACGCAGCAACCGGACGGCGGGGGAGGATTCGATCTCGCCGGGGCCGGCGTGCCGGTCCGGTACGGCCAGCGGCACGACATGCCACAACGTCTCGCCGGTGATGCCGAGCGGCTCCCGGCTCGTCGCCAGAATCCGGAGACGGCGGCATTCACCGAGCACGCGATGGGCGAACGCCGCGGCCGCCTCGATCACGTGCTCGCAGTTGTCGAGGATCAGCAGGACTTCCCGGTCGCGGATCGCGGCGATGACCCGTTCGGCGGGTTCCGCGTTCGATGAGTCGCCGAGCAGGGCGTCCCGCAGGCCGAGCGCGGCGAGAGTCGCTTGCGCGACATCTCCTTCCGGGCCGATGGCCGCGAGTTCCACCAGCCACGCGCCGTCCGGCAGATCGCCGAGCAAGGTGCGCGCGGTTTCCGTGGCCAGCCTGGTCTTTCCCGAGCCGCCGGGACCGAGCAGGGTGGTGAGGCGGTGCCCGCCGACGAGATCGCGGACCTTGGCGACGTCGGCGTCCTTGCCGACGAAGCTGGTCAGCTCGGCGCGCACGTTGGTCTTGCGGTTCTCTTCCCGCCGTCCCAGCTCGCCCCGCAGCAGCGCGACGTGCACCGCGGACAGCTCCGGCGACGGATCGACGCCGAGCGCGTCGGCGAGGGCTTCCCGCGTGCGTTGGTACACGAGCAGCGCTTCGGTGTCGCGGCCCGTCGCCGCGAGAGCCCGCATCAGGGCGGCGACGAGCCGCTCACGCAACGGATGCGCGGCCACCAGATCGGTCAGTTCGGTGACCAGTTTCGCGCCGTGGCCGAGGTCGAGCTCCGCGTCGAACCGATCCTCCAGCGCCGTCAGGCGAAGCCCTTCGAGCCGGGTCACCGCCGCGTCGAAGGCGCCGCTGTCCTGCAGGCCGACGTCCTGCATTGCCGCGCCGCGCCACAGGGCGAGGGCCTCACGCAACCGCTTCGGCTCCTCGTCACCGCGGGCCTGGCCGACGAGACGCTCGAACCGCACGGCGTCGACGGCGTCGGGCGACACCTTCAGCCGGTAGCCGTCGGTCTGGCCCTCGACGGCCCCTTCCGGCAGCACCTTGCGCAGGCGGGAAACCAAGCGCTGCAAGGCGTTGGTCGCGTCGGCGGGGGGCTGTTCGCCCCAGATCCAGTCGACGAGCGTCGCCTTCGGGACCACCCGGCCCGGTTCGAGCGCGAGCGCGATCAACAATCCCCTCAACCGGGCACCCGGCACGTCGGCGAGACCGCCTTCGTCCGTGCGCACCTCGAAGGGCCCCAGCATCCCGATCTGCATTGCGCCGATTTTGCCACGGGTGACCAGGGGACTTACGACTCGCCGGTGATCCTCGCGGAGCCGATCGACGCCGCGGTGATCGCCCCGGCCGCGGTCCGGGTCGACGAACCGGAGTTCAGGCCGGTGAGCGACGTCCGGTCGAGGGCGTGCACGACGAACTCGTAGGTGTTCACGGTCGAGGGCGAGCACGGGCCCTGGTAGCCGTAGAGGCTCGCGCTCCCGCGGTAGTAGACCTGCCTGGAGCCGGCGGGCACCGGTGGCCGGTAGACGTGCTGGACGTTCTGGGGGAGCGAGGCCGTGGTCGCCGGGATGTCGTAGATGACCCAGTGGATCAGGCCGGCGTTGTCGAGGTCTCGCATGACGATCGCGTAGCTCTTCGCCGCGGAGGGAGCGCCCGACCACGCCAGCGGCGGCGACTCGTTCTTCTTGGCCGGGTCCTGCCCGCCGCCGCTGGTGCACTCGTGGACCTTGGGCATGAGGCCACCGTCGGTGAAGGCGGTACTGGACAGGGCGAACGCGGATCGTGCCGCCGACGCCGTCGGGGAAAGGCAGGCGGCGCCGAGGGCGAACAGGGCGCAGAACACGATTCTCGTTGCTCTCATCGGAGACTCCCGAGGCCGTTTGTGGTTCCCGTGCGCGGAATTCAGCGTAGGTAGCCCGGAACGCGGCGGCAGCGCACTTTTCCCGGCTATCGAGGTGTTTTCGCCGGATCCCGCCCGCGTAACTCGCGTGATCGAAGGCGTAACTCGCGTGTTTGGAGGCGTAACTCACGAG
>NZ_JBHVKW010000044.1:7090-60918 GCF_042797905.1 Amycolatopsis sp. NPDC057786 | reverse complement strand
TCAACACACTCGTGGTCCTCTTCCCCGGCCGCCTACCAATCCACTAAAATAACCACACAATCATCCGTGGCTTACACGAAAATCATGACAGGGCCGGGAAAGACGCCGCCACCGTCGCCGACGAGATGATCACGACGATTCAGCGGTTGCCCGCCGAGCTGCGCCGGTCACTGGCCTGGGACCAAGGAACCGAGATGGCCCAGCACGCCCAGATCACCCTGGCCACCGACCTCGACATCTACTTCTGCGACCCGCACTCACCCTGGCAACGAGGCTCGAACGAGAACACCAACGGCCTGCTCCGCCAGTACTTCCCCAAAGGCACCGACCTCGCCACACACAGCCGGGAAGACCTCGCGAGGGTGGCCGCCGAACTCAACGGCCGCCCCCGCAAAACCCTCAACTGGGACACCCCAGCCGAACGACTCAACAAGCTACTGTCCTAACAGGAGCACGTTGCGACGATCGCATGAATCCACCCCGTCCTTGCCACTCACGAGTCGAAGCAGCCCTTTTCGTTGAGCGGTCCGAACGTGGGCAGCACCAGGCCGCACAGGTAGCCGTCGATCCAGCGCCCGTTGCCCGCGACGTTGGTGAGCACCCGGATCGCCGGCGCGAACGCGGCGATCCCCTTGGCCAGCGAATCCTGGTTGCGCTGGAGCATCGACGTCAGCCGGTCGAGTTGTTCGAGCACCGGTCCGAGCTGCCCGTCGTTGTCGGCGATGATGCCGTCGAGCGCGGTCGCGAGCCGTTTCGATCCGTCGAGCAGATCCTTGATCGCCTGCTGCCGGGTGGAGATCGCGCGCAGCAGCGCGTCGCCGTCCTGGATCAGCCGCTGGACCTCGGCGTCGCGGTCGACGAGGGTCTGCGACACCTGCCGGGTGTTCGCGAGCAGCGTCCGGAGTTGCCGGTCGCGGGAGGCGATGGTGCCGGAGAGCTTCGAGACCCCGTCCAGGGCCGAGCGGACGTCGGCGGGCGTATCGGCGAAAGTCGCCGAAATAGTGTCGAAGCTTTTCGCGAGTTGGCCGACATCGATGGCGTCGACGGTTTTCGACAAATCCCGAAACGCTTCAAGAACGTCGTACGGCGCGGTGGTCCGTCGCAGCGGAATGGGATCGCCGGGATCGAGGATCGCTTCGCCGTGCGGGTCGAGCGCCAAGTACTTCTGCCCCAGGACGTTCTTGATCCGAATGGACGCGCTCGTGGCGTCGCCGACCCAGGCGTCCTTCACCCGGAAGGAGACGAGCACGCGATCGCCTTCGAGGTCGATCTCGGACACCTTGCCGACCTTCACCCCGGCGATCCGGACGTCGTTGTCCGCACGCAGCCCGCCCGCGTCGGAGAATTCGGCGGAATAGGTGGTGCCGCCGCCGATCACCGGCAGCGCGTCGGCGTTGAGCGCCGCCGCCATCCCGAGGGCCATCGTGGTGAGCCCGGCGAGCGCGAGCTTGATCGGGTCAACCGCACCGAAGGACCTCATCGCCTCACCTCGCAGGTCACAAGCGGCAAAGCTTAAGGGCCGCTCCTGCCCATCGCCAGGCGAAACGTTGCACCGATCGGGTGGCAGTGTCTGTCCATTGTGGACTCTAATCGAGCCGGACTTCGTAATGGAGCGTCTTGTACTTCTTCAGCCGGTGCACAAGCGGGACGAGGAACCCGTGCAGGAGCCGATGCTTCCTGGCCAGGAGGGCCGCCGCGTGCCGCGCTTCTTCACCGTCGAGCAGGCGGGCCCGCCCGCGCGCCGGCTCTCCCGTCGGAGTGCCGCGAAACGTCGACGGGGCGATCTCGATCCGCGGGTCGTTCCGCAAGCGCTTGGCCTTCCACGCCGCGTCGTACGTCCGGATATACGCGTGATCGCCTTCGACGGCGATGTTGACCGGTGTCCCGATGGGTGTCCCGTTCCGCTTGAAGGTCTTCAGCAGAATCGTCTTCTGGTCTGTGAATCTGGAAAGTCGCGTCGTCATACCTCTAGGACGAGGCAACCGCGCGGGACGTGACGGTTAGCGCCAGAGCCCGTCCGCCGTCCCCCGCGCGACATGCTCCTCGTAGATCTCGACCTTCCGGCTGATCAGCTCCAGGCAGTCGGCCAGTTCGGCGATCCGGTTCCGGACGCTCTTCTGGTGTTCCCGCAGCAGCTCCAGCCGCTTTTCCTCGTTCCCTGGCCCCTGCCGGACGAGTCCGGCGAATTCGCGGATGGTGGCGAGCGGCATCCCGGACGCCCGGAACTTCGTGCAGTTCACCAGCCAATCGACGTCCTGCTCGGTGTACACGCGGCGGCCGCCGGCGTCCCGTTTCACCGGCGCCGCGAGCAGCCCTTCCTTCTCGTAGAAGCGAAGCGCGTGCACGCTGAGGCCCGTCCGGGCGGTGACCTGGCCGATCGCGAGTTCCGTCACTCGGGCGACGATAGCGTTTGACCTAGAGAGCCCTCTAGCGCCTAGCGTCCGCCGCATGACCACTTCGCAGCACAAGATCGGCTCAGGCTTCGGCGCGCGCAGCACCGCCGGAGAAGTACTGGACGGGATCGACCTTTCGGGCAAACTCGCCGTCGTCACCGGCGGTTATTCGGGGCTGGGCCTGGAAACCACGCGCGCATTGGCGAACGCCGGCGCGCGCGTGGTCGTCCCCGCGCGCCGTCCGGCCGACGCCGAGGCCGCGCTCGCCGGGATCTCCGGTACCGAAGTCGACGAGCTCGACCTCGGCGAACCGGCGAGCGTCGAGGCCTTCGCCCGGCGGTTCCTCGGCACCGGGCGCCCGATCGACCTGCTGATCGCGAACGCCGGGATCATGGCCGCGCCGGAACGGCGGGTGGGTCCCGGCTGGGAGTCGCATTTCGCGATCTGCCACCTCGGCCACCACGCCCTGGTGAGCCGTCTCTGGCCCGCGCTGAAGGCGGACGGCGGCGCCCGCGTCGTCACGGTGTCGTCGGCCGGTCACCATTCCTCGCCGATGCGCTGGGACGACGTCCAGTTCGAGCGCGGCTACGACCGCTGGCTCGCGTACGGCCAGGCCAAGACGGCGAACGTGCTGTTCGCGGTGCAGCTGGACACGCTCGGCGCCGAACACGGGATCCGCGCGTTCAGCCTGCATCCGGGCGCCATCCTCACTCCCCTGCAGCGGTATCTGCGGCAGGAGGAGATGGTCGAACGCGGCTGGATCGACGAACACGGCGAACTGGCCGACCCGGATTTCAAAACGCCGGAGCAGGGCGCGGCGACCCAGGTCTGGGCGGCGACGTCACCGCTGCTCGACGGGATGGGCGGGCTCTACTGCGAGGACTGTGACATCGCCGAGCTCGCCCCCGAGGAGGGCGAGTGGGTCGGCGTGCGCCCGTACGCGATCGATCCCGGCGAGGCCGCACGGCTCTGGAAGCTCTCCGCCAACGTCACCGGGACGTCGCTTGGCTAGCTCCAGAACTTGATCTCGGGGTTGCCCGGCACCGGCCCGTCCAGCAGCGGCTGCTGCCCGCCGCGCAGGTTCTTGTCGAAGAACGCGGAGACATACGCCCTGGTCAGGGCCATACCACGCTCGCCGTCGAGTAGACCGGGCTGGCCCAAGCCGAGCTGTTCGCCGAGGACGCCGACGTCGGTGAAGGACGCGTGCCCGGCCGCCGCGACGCTGATCCAGCGCTTCCAGCCGGTGAGGTTCGGCCAGCTGCCCGCCCACGTCGTGTCCGGGCCGGCCGGGGTGTACTCGCTCTCCCGGCCGAGCAGCAGGAACGGCCGGTCGATCCCGGACGCGGGGATCGGCGACCACAGCCTGCCGTCCAGGTCGGCGCCCGCGCGGATCCGCCGGTCGTCGACCATCGCGGTCGGCGTGCTGTACCCGCCGATGGAATGCCCCGCCATGCCGATGCGCGTCCGGTCGATCAGCCGCGACCAGTGCGACGAAGGCCTGGTCAGCGTGTCGAGGACGAACGAGGCGTCCGCGGAGCGGATCGGCGGGAGCAACGTCGACTCGGAGCCGCACGCGGCACATTCGGTGACGCGCCCGTCCGGGAACGCGGTGCCATGGGACTCGTGGTTGTGGCCGATCAGCGCGACCACGAACCCCTTGCTCGCCAGCTCCTCCGCGAGCCCGGTGAGCGTCGTGCGCGGTTTGCCGAATCCCGGCGACAGGACGACGAGCGCGTGCTTTCCCGGCTGGGGCGGGGCGTCGACCCTGGCGCTGGTCCGGGTCCCGGCGACCAGTGCGGGATCGATGTCGGGGAGGCCCGATTCGGTCAGGAACGCCTTGGCCTCGGCCAAGGTGAGGTAGGGCCGTTTCGGGCCGATCGGCACCAGCGCGGGGTAGAACATCGACACCATCAGCTCGCGCGGCCCGGACGGCACCCACGGGTCCTGGCGCGAGCGGTCGACGAGGTGGAGGTCGGTGGAGCCGACGGGATACGAGCCGGTCGGCGGCGGCAGCGTCAACCGTGGGGCCGCCGCGGCCGGGCTCGCCAAGGACACCATGCCGGCGAGGGCGGTCAGCGCGACGAGAAGCCGTCTCATGGGGTTTCCGTTTCTGTCGAGGATCTTCCTGTGTCCAGGCTGGAGCCCGGCGCCGTATTCGCGCGTCTGCCGCAGGTCGTATCCCGAGGTCTGCCGCGAGAGGGATCCGCGCCGCCCGATCCGGGATTACGCTCGGCTGGTGCCGTCCTTCCTCAGTGATCACCCGCGAGCCGTCGACCGCGGCCTGACCCTCCTCATCGGACTGTCCACTGTGGTCACAGCCGACGACCCGGAGGGCTTCGAGTGGTGGCTGGTCTCCTTGGCGGCCTTGGCTTCTTTGCTCGTCCGGCACCGGAATCCCACGATCACCTTTGCTGCCGGGGGCACGGCCTCGCTCCTGCATCTGGCCATGGGCAACGACCTCAAACCCGTCGACGTCGTCGCGCTGGTCGGCCTCTTCTCCGTCGCGGCCTGGGGGTCGCGACGGCGTTCCGTCGCTTTGCTGGCGGCAGGACTGCTCGTCGCGGCGGCTTGGTCGTTCTATGCCTCGGAAGCGAACACGCGGACACCGGGCCCGACGCCACCGCGGATCATCATCATCGATCGGCTGGCACCGGCCGATACCGACGCCGACGACCACCAGGTGCAGGACTGGGGCGGTTTTCCGGGAATCGGCCTGTCGCTCGGGGTGGCGTGGCTCGCCGGGCTGAACACGCGGCAGCGCCGGATCCGGCTGTCGGTGCTGGAGCAGCGGGCCGCCGATCTCGAACGCGAGCGCGACACCCAGGCCGCGCTGGCCGTGGCGGCCGAACGCGGCCGGATCAGCCGCGAACTGCACGACGTCGTCGCCCACGCGCTTTCCGTGGTGGTCCTGCAGGCGCAGGGCGCCCAGGCGGAACTGGACCGGCGGCCCGAGCGATCGAGGGAGGCGCTGGACGCCATCGTCGACACCGGGCGCACCGCGTTGAGCGAGATCCGGCGGCTGCTCGGCGCGCTCGGCCAGGACGAGCCGGACTGGGAACCTCAGCCGGGTGCGGAGCGCCTGCCGCGGCTGGCCGCCGACATCCGGTCGGCGGGCACGCCGGTCGAGTTCCGCGTCGAAGGGGATCCACGGCCCCTTCCGTCCACAGTGGACCTGGCGGCGTACCGGATCGTGCAGGAGGCGCTGACGAACGTGCTGAAACACGCCGGTCCTGACGTGTCGGTGACTATCGTGATGCGGTACGAGCCCGGGGCGCTGGAGATCGAGGTGACCGACGACGGCCTCGCGGCGGAAACGCCGTCCGGCACCGGGCACGGCCTCGAAGGGATGCGGGAACGGGTGAACGTACTGGGCGGCACCTTCGACGCGGGTCCGCGGGCGGAGCGCGGCTTCGCCGTCCGCGCGACCCTGCCGTCATGACGATCCGGGTGGTCATCGCCGACGACCAGGCGCTCGTGCGCACCGGCCTGCGGATGATCCTGGACAACGCGGACGACATCGACGTCGTCGGCGAGGCTGGCGACGGCGCGGAGGCCGTCGCGCTGGTGGCGGAGCTCGATCCCGACGTCGTGCTCATGGACATCCGGATGCCCGAGATGGACGGCGTCGAGGCCACGGCCGCGATCGCCGCGGTTCGGCGCGCCCGCGTCCTGGTGCTGACCACGTTCGACCTCGACGAATACGTCTACGCCGCGCTCCGGGCGGGGGCCAGCGGCTTCCTGCTCAAGGACGCGCTGGCGCCGGATCTGCTCGCCGGGGTCCGGGTGGTCGCCGCGGGTGAGGCGACCCTCGCGCCCACCGTCACCCGGCGGTTGCTCGACCGGGTCGTCACCGGCCTGCCCGTGTCGCCGCCGGACGACCGGCTCGCCCTGCTCACCGGCCGCGAGAACGAGGTGCTCCAGCAGCTGGCGCGCGGCCTGTCCAACGCCGAGATCGCCGAACTGCTGTTCCTCTCACCGGGCACGGTGAAGACCCACGTCGGCCGCATCCTGACGAAGCTCGGGCTCCGCGACCGCGTCCAGGCCGTCGTCTTCGCCTACGAATCCGGGATGATCAGCCGCTGACCGCGGCGGGCGCGCGCCAGTGCTTGCCGCGCCGTGGCCGCCGGTGCTGTCCGCGCCTGCCGAGGTCGGCGAGGCTGTCGACGGGGCGCGCGGCGAACTCTTCGGCGGTGATGCCCATCCGCACGAGGTACTTGATCTCGCCGCGCACCACCTCGGTGTCGCGCAGCCTGCCTTCCTCGCGGAAGCCGAGACCGCCGTGCAGCGAAAGCGACGCCAGGTTGCCGCCGTACACGGTGACCTCGCATTTGCGGAAGCCGCGTTGCCCGAACATATGCGCCAGGAGGACGGTGATGGCGTCCGTGGCGTACCCGCAGCGCTGGTGGCGCGGGGCGATCCCGATGCCGTAGCCGAACCGGCCGGTCACCGGATCGGCGCCGATGGTGCAGACCGAACCGACCAGCATCCGGCCGCGCACCGTCTCGATGCCGAAGTGGATGTCGTCTCCGGAGGACCCCGAACGGTGTGAGGCCCAGTGCCGGTGCCCCCCACCGATCAGCGGCGTCGCCTCACGGGCCATGTCACGGTCGAAGCCCATCAGGACCCGGCGATCCCCCAGCCCGACCTCGCGCAACCGCACCTTCCGCCCGACCTGCTCGGGCTCCAGGGCGGAGCGGGTCACCGCGTCCGGCCGCACGGGTGCTCACGAACGATCACAAGCATGCATCGACGATATCGGGTCCCGAAACGCCCGAAGGCCCCCACCCGGTACGGATGGGGGCCTTCGGCGTGAAGAAAGTCAGATGGCGACGACGCGCTGGGCCTGCGGGCCCTTCTGACCTTGGCCGATCTCGAACTCGACGCGCTGCCCTTCGTCCAGGGACTTGAAACCGCTGCCCTGGATCTCCGAGTAGTGCACGAAAACGTCCGGTCCGCCGTCGTCCTGAGCGATGAAGCCGAAGCCCTTTTCGCCGTTGAACCACTTAACGCTGCCCTGAGCCATACTTTTTCTACCTGCTCTTCATAGCGAGTCTGAGCTCATTCGATGCCCCGATCTCGTGGACCATTCTCGCAGGTCTTCGCCGGTAACACACGTCGCCGTCGCAAATTCGTACAGATCGCCAGGTCAACGTCACCCTTGGCGGGTCGGCAGGCGGGTCGGATCGCCGATTTTCGCCGTCTCCGAGACCCCGGGCTTGACCTTGACCCTGCGTCAGGGCCGGAGCCTAGCCGTATGACGACCACACCCCCACTCGGAGAGTTCCAGAAGATCGACGGCCGCCGCCTGTTCGTGCACCGGTCGGGTGACGGCGGGCCCGCCGTCGTGTTCCTGCCGGGGGCGAGCGCGGTCGGCCTGGACTACCTCGGTGTCCAGCAGGAGGTCGCGCGGTTCACCACCGCCGTGCTGTACGACCGCGGCGGCACGGGCTACAGCGATTCCCTCCCGCTGCCCCGCGACGCCACCGCGGTCGCCACGGAACTGCGCGAACTGCTCCTCGGCCAGGGCATCACCGCCCCGTACGTGCTGGCCGCGCACTCACTCGGCGGCCTCTACGCGCACCGATTCGCGCAGCTGTACCCGCGGGAAGTGGCCGGACTGGTCTTCCTGGACGCCCTTCACCCCGACTGGGACGACTTCATGCCGCCCGCGGCGAGCCTGGCCCAGGCCGAGCGCCCTGGACCCGAGCCGGACCGCGAGGCCCTTCGCGCGATGCACGCCGAGTTGCGCGCGGGCTACCCGGACGATGTGGGCCGCCTCCTGATCGAGGCCAAGGTGAGTGACGAATGGCTCCGCGCCGGCGCCGCGGAACGCACCGGGCTGGTCGCGCTCGCCGAGGAACTGCGGGGCGGGCCTGCCCTCCCCGACGTGCCGATGGTCGCGCTCACCGTCGCCGATCCGTCGCCGGAGATCGACGAGGCCAAGACGAAGATGGACGCCGCGCGGGTGAGTGGGTTCTCCCACGCGGAGCAGCGGCTCGTCCCCGATACGCTCCACCACCGGCTCTGCTTCGATCGCCCCGACGCCGTGGTCCGGGCGATCCGCGACGTCGTCGACCGGTCCCGCCGGGGGGACGCGTGACGTTTCGGACCAGAGTCCGGCCACTCAACCGCGGAAGGAGGACGGGTGCTCACGATCGGCCAGCTCGCGGCGACCGCCGGGGTGACCGTGCGCGCCGTCCGCCACTACCACCACATCGGCCTGCTGCCCGAGCCGGAACGCGACGCCTCCGGGTACCGCCGCTACAGCGCGCAGGCGGCGGTGGACCTCATCCGGATCAAGACCCTCGCGGACGCGGGCGTCCCCTTGGCCCGCGTCGACGCGCTGCTGCACGCGGAGCCCGCCGAGTTCGCCGACGGCATCACCGAAATCGACGCCGAACTGCGGCGCAAGATCGACCGGCTCACCGAAACCCGCCACCGGATCGCCGAACTGACCGGCGGCGAACGGCTCGTCCTGCCTCCCGGCGTGGTCGCCCTCCTGGAGCGGATGCGCGGCCTCGGCGTCAGCGAACAGCGGGTGCTGCTCGAACGCGACGCGTGGATCCTGATGCAGGCGCTGGAGCCGCGCGCCATGCCGGAACGGCTGCGGGACAAGAACGCCGCCTTCGACGATCCCGAGACGCTGCGGATCTATCTGGCCTGCGATCAGGCGGTCGGCTGGGATCCACGCGATCCGCGCCTCGACCGGCTCATCGAAGACCTGGACGCCTGGGAGATCGAACACGAACGGGATGGCGGGCGGACGGGACACCGCGAGCTGGTGGTATCCCGGATCTCCGAGTCGTCACCGGCGTGGCGACGCATCGTCGGCGAACTCGCCCGCCGTGCCCGGTTGCGTCAGTGCCCCTCCGGCTCGGACCCGATCCGGTAGGGCACGGGTTTGCCGTCCTCGTCGCACACCTCGACCGGGTTGCCCTCGGCGTCCACGATCTTGCCGTCGACGATCCGGTCGCCGTCCTTGAGCCGCGAGAAGGCCTTGAGGTCGGAGTAGTCGATCACCCTGGTCGCGGTCGCGAACACCGACGGGTCGCTGCCCGCCTTGGCCGGTTTCAGGTGGTTGAACAGCAGGTTCAGCACGACGGCCATGAGCGCGGCCGAGCTGATCCCCGAGTGGAAGATCGTGCCGACCCACGCCGGGAAGTGGTGGTAGAACTCCGGCGCCGCGATCGGGACCATGCCCAGCCCGACGGAGGCCGCGAAGATCACCAGGTTCATGTTCCCGTTGTAGTCCACTTTGGACAGGGTCTTGATACCGGACGCCGCCACCGTGCCGAACAGCACGAGACCGGCGCCGCCCAGCACCGGGTACGGGATCGCGGCGACGACCCGGCCGAGTACCGGGAGCATGCCCAGTACCAGCAGGATCACGCCGCCGGCGGTCACCACGAAGCGGCTCCGGACGCCGGTGATGGCGACGAGACCGACGTTCTGGGCGAACGCGCTCTGCATGAACCCGTTGAAGACCGGCGCGACCGCCGACGACGCCATGTCGGCGCGCAGCCCGTCGCCGATCCGGCGTTTGCCGACCCGCGTGCCGACGATCTCCCCCACCGCGAGCATGTCGGCCGTGGTCTCGGTGAGGGTCACGAGCACGACGATGAACATCGACACGATCGCGGCGACGTCGAAGGTCGGCGCGCCGAAGCCGAACGGGGTCGGCACGGCGAAGATCGGGCCGTCCCAGACCTGCGAGAAGTCGGCCTTGCCCAGCACGGCGGCCAGTACGGTGCCGACCACGATCGACAGGAGGATCGAGAGCCGGGAGATGGCCGGGACGGCGACCTTGCTCAGCAGCAGCACGATCGCCAGCGTCATCGCGGCCAGGCCGATGTTGGAGACCGAGCCGAACTCCGGCGCCTTGGTGTTGTTGCCCATCGCCCACTGGGCCGCGACCGGCATCAGGCTGAGCCCGATCACGGTGATCACCGTCCCGGTGACCACCGGCGGGAAGTACTTCACCAGCCGGGAGAACACCGGCGTGATGAGCAGGCCGAGCAGCGCGGACGCGATCACCGAGCCGAACACGGCCGGCAGCCCGCCGTCGGCCACGATCGCGGTCATCGTCGCCACGCCCGCGAAGGAGGTGCCCTGGACCAGCGGCAGCCGGGAGCCGAAGAACGGGATGCCGAACGACTGCAGGATCGTCGCCAGACCGCCGATGAACAGGCACGACGCGACGAGCAGCCCGATCTCGGCGGTCGAGACGCCCGCGGCGCCGCCGATGATCAGGGGCGGCGCGATGATCCCGCCGTACATCGTCAGGACGTGCTGGATGCCGTAAGTGAAACTCTTGCCGATCCCGAGCCGTTCGTCCTCGGGCCTGCCGCTCGCGGCCGTTTCGGCCCGCGTCCTCTTCACCATGGATCCGCCTCTCGATAGAAGCGAGCGATGCCGGGCAATTTCAATCTGCGGAGGTTAACTTCCGCATGGCAGAACTCGCAAGACCCTGCCCGTACGGGCCGTCCTCTCGACGGGCGGGCAAAGATCGTTTCCACGAAGGGGCACCGGAGCGCGGCGATGGTAGAAATCGTCTGCCCGGTCGGCGAGGATCCCGAAGCAGGAAGACGGCATAAATGGCGAATCCGCTGGTCGCTGAGCGCCAGGACTCCACCAAGGACCACTCCGGGGTCCCGCTGCTGGAATCGGCGATCGACCTCAAGGAAGGCATCGAGAAGGGCGACTGGGCCGCGGTCGCGATGGGCGCCGTCGGTACGGCTCTCGACGCGCTGTCGATGGCCATGGACCCGTTCGGTTCGATCCTCGCCGCCGGCGTCGGCTGGTTGCTCGAACACGTCGGCCCGCTCTCCGACGCTCTCGACGCCCTGACCGGCGACGCCGACCAGATCAAGGCGCAGGCCGAGACCTGGGCCAACATCGCCAAGGAACTCGGCGCGATCGGCACGGATCTGACCGATCTGGTCGAGGCCGATCTGCGGACGTGGACGGGCGACGCCGCGGACCGCTACCGCGAACGTTCACAGGACACGGTCACCGTGCTCACCGCCGCGCAGAAGGGCTGCGAGGGAGCGTCCAGCGGGGTCAAGACCGCGGGCGAGGTCGTCGCGGCCGTCCGCACCCTGGTCCGCGACATCATCGCCGAGCTCGTCGGTCACCTCATCAGCTGGGCGCTGCAGGTGTTGTTCACCCTCGGTATCGGCCTGACCTGGGTGGTGCCGCAGGTGGTGACCGCGGTCGCCAAGACCGCTTCGAAGATCGCCGACCTCACCACCAAGCTCGTCAAGGCGCTCAAGGGCCTGATGCCGCTGCTCAAGCGGGCGGACACGCTCTTCGACGACGCCGCCAAGGCGCTGCGCAAGCTGCAGAGCGGCAAGGTGGACGCCCCGCCGCCGCCCAAGACCAAGGGCGGGAACGACCGCGGGATCGACCCCAAGAAGGACAAGGACGACGAGGGCACCACCAGCTCCAGCGCCGACGGCAAGCCCGACAACGGCAGCAACGGCGGTGGCGGCAACTCCAACGACAAGAACAACACCACCAAGACCGACAACGACCAGACGAACACCAGCGGCACCGGTGGCGGCGGTGGCACCCGCGACCGGGGCGGCAACACCGACACCACCAAGAAGGACGGCAACGGCGACCGCTCGACGTCGTCGGATTCCAAGAACTACTGCGGCGACCCCGTCGACGTCGCGACCGGCGAAGTCGTCATGAAGCAGGTCGACGTGACCCTGCCCGGCGACGCGGGCGATCTCGAACTCTCCCGCACGCATCTGTCGTCCTACACCGCAGGCCGCTGGTTCGGTCCATCTTGGACGTCCACAATGGACCAACGGCTGGCCGTCCATGGCGACCGCGTCCTGTTCTACGCCGAAGACGGCATGGTGCTGACCTATCCCGTCCCGGCGGGCGGCCCCGTCCTGCCGGTGCAAGGCCCTCGGCACCGGTTGCACCGCGCGGCGGACGGCTACCGGCTGTCGATGGGCGATCGCGAGCTGCACTTCGCCGGCGTGGGCCGGATCCTGCCGATCACGGCCATCGAGCAGAACGGCGTCCGCACCGAGTTCGCCTACGCGGCCGACGGCACGCCCGCGCGACTCCGCCGCGCCGACGGCGTCGAACTCGCGATCGGCACCGCGAACGGGCGGATCGTCGCGCTCGGGGCTCCGGGACAGCCGCCGCTGGTGCGCTTCTCGTACAACCGGCTCGGCCAGCTGAGCACCGTCATGGACTACGCGGGCCGCCCCATGACCCTCGACTACGACTTCGGACACCGGCTCGTCGGCTGGAAGGACCGCACGGGCACCTGGTACCGCTACGTCTACGACGACGCCGGGCGCTGTGTCCGCGCCGTCGGTGCGAGCGGCTACTACAACGCGACGTTCGTCTACGAACCCGGCACGACCCGGCACACCGACGCCGACGGGCACACGTGGACGTACCGCCTCAACGACGCCAGGCAACTGGTCGAACGCGTCGATCCGCTGGGCAACTCCCAGCGCTACTCCTGGAACCGGCGCGACGAGCTGCTGTCCCAAGTGGACGAACTCGGCCGGGAGACCGGCTACGAGTACGACGAAGACGGCGAACTGGTCGCCGTCCACCGCCCCGGCGGATCGACGGTGCTGGTGACACACGCCGACGGCGAGGTCCGGCTGTCGGCGGGCGACGTCCGGCGGACGGTCCCCGCGTTCGACCCGGCCACCACCCTGGTCGGCACCGGGATGCCGGTGGAGATCCCGGACGCGCCCGACCCGCTCACCGACGCGCCCATGCCGGATCGTCCCGGCGATCGCGACCTGTTCGGCCGGCCCCGCCTCGCGTACACGGCCTCCGGCGGCGCGGCGAGGCTCGGCTGGACGGCCGATGGACGCCGCGCGTGGCGCCTCGGGCCCGACGGCGGCCGCGAGACGTGGGTGCACGACGCCGAAGGTCACGTCGTCGAGCACCGCGACGCGGCGGGTGCCGCGCGGCGCCGCAAGTACGGCCCGTTCGGCCTCGTGCTGGAAGAGACCGACGCCGCGGGCGCGCGCACCTTGTTCACCTACGACGGCGAACTGCGTCTCACCTCGGTGACCAACCCGAACGGCCGCACCTGGCGCTATGTCCGCGACGCCGCGGGCAGGCTCGTCGAGGAGGTCGACTACGACGGCCGCCGGATCGGCTACGCGTACGACGCGGCGGGACAACTGCTTCGCATGATCAGCAGTACGGGTGACGCGACCGAGTACGACTACGACCTCCAGGGCAACGTCGTGGCGAGGCGTACCCCGGACGACGTCACGCTGTACGAATACGACGCGCTCGGCAGGATGATCGTCGCCGAGAACACCGAATCGCGGGTCGAGATGGTCCATGACGACGGGGACCGGGTCGTCGTCGACACGATCAACGGGCTCGGCGTGTGCTGGCGCCACGACGGCGACGTGCTCGTCCGGCGGACGTCGTCCGGTGTGGACAGTGAGTGGCGGTTCACCGAGTCAGGACTGCCGAGGTCGCTGCGGATCGCCGGCCACGAAGTCGAGTTCGGCTATGACGACGCCGGACGCGAGGTCACTCGCAGCGTCGACGGCACCGTGGTGCTCCGGCGGCGATTCGACGCCGAAGACCGGCTCGCCGAAGAGCACATCGCGGGTGTCGGGCCGCGCGTCTACGCCTACCGGCCGGACGGCAGGCTCGCCGCCGTCGACGACGCGATCCGGCCATGGCAGCTCACCTTCGACACCGCGGGCCGGGTCAGCGAGGCGCGCGGGCCCGCCGGGACCGAACGGTTCACCCGCGACGCCGCGGGAGCCATCGCCCTCGGCGAGGGCGTCTACAGCGACGACGAGCGCGGCCGGGTCACCGCCGACCGGTCCTGCGCCTACGAATGGGACCACCTCGACCGGTTGCGCTCCGTGCGCACCCCCGACGGCGCGCTCTGGACCTACCACTACGACGCGCTCGGACGACGGTTCGCCAAACGCCGCTGGCTGATCGACGCGGAGGGCGAAGCCGGGCTCACGCACGACGTCCGGTTCCTGTGGAGCGGGATGAACGTGGTCGAGCGGATGGACTACGACCCCGCTGACGAGTCCTACCGGCTCCTGACCTGGGAACGCTACGACGACGACCGCCCCGTCGTGCAGATCGAGCGCACGGGGGCCCTCGAAGACGCCGTGTTCCGTGCCGTGATCACGTCACCCGCGGGGACGCCCACCGAGCTGCTCGACGAACACGGCACGCTGGTCTGGCAGGACCGCAGCAGTTTCTGGGGGGTGCCGCTGCCCGGCGCCGACACCGCGTCGATGCCGCTCGCGTTCCCCGGCCAGCACCGCGACGAGGAAACCGGGCTGCACTACAACGTCTTCCGGTACTACGACCCCAGGACCTCGCGGTACCTCAGCCAGGACCCGCTCGGCCTGGCCGCCGCGCCGAACCCCGTGGGCTACGTCGACCAGCCGCTGCTCATCGGTGACCCGCTCGGTCTCGTCCCGCCCTGTGGGCGGAGCGGCCCTGGCAGCCAACAGCGGCCCCAACCGGTCGGCCCCAGTGGGCAACCCCAGCCCTTGCGAAGGAGCCCGCGGAAGCCTCCCGTCGACGTCGACAAGATGTCGAAGGAGGAGTTCGAGAAGTTCAAGCCGAAACTCGAGCAGATCCTGAAGGCGGACAAGCACTTCTTCTGGTCCGGCGGCACCAAGAAGCGCAAACGCGGCGAAGAGGACGAGTACCTCGGCTCGGTCGAGGAGAAGGCCACCAAGATCGCGAAGCAGAACGGCGGCAACACCCTCGAAGGAACGCTCAAGGACAACAACATCAAGATGCCCGGGTGGATCAACGATCCCAACGACCCGAGGAAACCGCTCGTCCAGGAGAAATGGGACTTCGTCTCCGAAACCTTCGCCAAGAACTCCAACAAGGACACACACGTGGTCTTCCCCTACTGGCCGGGCAAGGGACACGACATCTACCCGCATCGCCGCGAGGACAACGTGTTCGACGTGACCGAGTACCCGAGGCTCGAAGCGATGGGGATCGACCACATCACCAAGCACAACGCGGAGACCGGGCACACGCGCCCGTACCGGCACACCAAGTGACGTTGCCGCCCCTCGCCGGATTTGGTATACCAAAGAGGTGTCTTCTGTGATGATCCGTGACGTCCGTCCCTGGGGTGGACAGCGCAGCGACGTCGAGGTGGCCGACGGCCGGATCACCGCGGTGCGGCCGCACGACCCCGCCGTCGCGCCGGCTCCGGACACGGTCGAAGGGCGCGGGCGGCTGCTTTTCCCGTCGTTCAGCGACGTGCACGTCCACCTGGATTCGACGCGGATCGGCCTGCCGTTCCGGCCGCACACCGGCGCGCCGGGCGTATGGGCGATGATGCTGAACGACCGCGAAAACTGGCGCCACGCCGAGGTCCCGCTGCCCGAACGCGTCATCGGGACGCTGGAGCGCATGATCGCCAACGGCACCACCCGCGTGCGCACGTACGCGCAGGTGGACGTCGACTGCCGGCTCGAGAAGCTCGACGCCGTCCTCGCCGCGAAGGAGCGCTTCGCCCAGCACGCGGACGTCGAGATCATGGCGTTCCCGCAGGCCGGGATCCTGCGCGAACCCGGCACCGCGGACGTGCTGGAGGCCTCGCTGCGCTCGGGTGCCACGGTCGTCGGCGGGATCGACCCGTGCTCGCTGGACAAGGACCCCAAGGGGCATCTCGACGTCGTGTTCGGGCTCGCCGAGAAGTACGGCGTCGAGGTGGACATCCACCTGCACGAACCCGGCCACCTCGGCGTGTTCTCGACCGACCTGGTGATCGAACGGGTCCGCGCGCTGGACATGCGTGGCAAGGTCACCCTGTCGCACGCGTACGAACTGGGCTCGATCTCGGAATCGGTGAGCCGCCGCCTGATCGACACGTTCGCGGAACTGGACATCGCGATGGCGACCGTCGCGCCGTCCACCGACGGACAGCTGTCGCTCGCGGACCTCACGACCGCCGGTGTGCGCGTCGGTCTCGGCGAGGACGGCCAGCGGGATTACTGGAGCCCCTACGGCAACTGCGACCTGCTCGACCGCACCTGGCAGCTGGCCTTCACCAACGGCTTCCGCCGCGACGACCTGATCGAGATGGCGCTGGCCGTCGCGACGATGGGCGGCGCGTCGATCATGAGCCACGACGTCCCGCGGCTGGCGGGTGTCGCCGACCGGCCGGGAGTGTCCGTCGGCGACCGCGCCGACCTGGTGCTGGTGGACGGCGAGACCCCGACGAGCGCGGTGATGGACCGCGGCAAGGACCGCACGGTGCTGCACGACGGCGTCGTCGTGGCGGACGGGCTTTCGGTCATCGGGTAAAGCGCTGGCGCGCGATCGCGGCCGCTGCTACCTTGCCGGAGGCCGTGCGAGCGAACGAGGAGGTGGTACCCGTGGACATTTCGACCAGGGTGCTCCCCTCAGGGGTCACGGTCGGGCGATAGGTCGTCCGGGAGCGCCGTTTCACGAGCACTTCCGAAAGGCACGACCATGCACTTCACTTCCGAACGACGTCTCGAAGGCGCCTTCGAGCGCGAATTCACCCTCGGCGACATCCCCGGAATCCTGTGGACGCCCGAACCCGCGGCCGCGCCGGCCCCGGTGATCCTGATGGGTCATCCCGGCGGACTCGGCAAGATGTACCCCCGGCTCGCGGCCAGGGCTCTGGCCTGCACGGCGGCGGGCTACGCCGCGGCCACCATCGAACTCCCCGGAGCCGGTGACCGGCCCCGTTTCCCCGCCGTCGACGAGGCCCGCGCCGACCTTCAGCGCGCGCTGAAGGCCGGGGAGCCGGTCAGCGGCGACATCGTCGACCGGCTCGTCCTCCCGCTGGTCGAAACGGCGGTCCCGGAATGGCGGACCACCTTGGACGCCCTCCTCGCGCTGCCCGGAATCGGCGGCCCGGTCGGGTTCTCGGGCGGGGTGATCGCCATCGCCACGCGGCTCGCGGTGGTCGAACCCCGGATCGCGGCCGCCGTCCTGTTCGCCGGAAGCTACGTGCCCCGCAGCATCCTCGAAGAGGCCCGGAAGGTCACCATCCCGCTGCTGGTCCTGCTGCAGTGGGACGACGAAGGCAACGACCGGCAGCACGCCCTCGACCTGTTCGACGCCTTCGGTTCGCGGGAGAAGACGTTGCACGCCAACATGGGCGGGCACACCGGCGTCCCGCACTTCGAAGGAGACTCCGCGGGCCGGTTCATCGCCCGGCACCTGAATTAGGCCGATGTCGATTTCCGGGTGCGCCGTTCGTGGGGTAGTCGAGCGGTCGCCACGAGGGCGCCGCCACGACCACAGGAGACGCGATGTCGCACCCGGAACCCGTCGCCCGCCGCATGTACGACCTGGTCGAGCCGATCGGCCTGATTCCCTACTTCGCCGACGAGTCCGACGAGGCGCTGATGGCGCTCGGCCTGCGTAATCCGTGGGACGCCTACTTCGCCGGGCGGGCCGCGCCGTTCGGCCGGTCGGTACCCGCCGAGGTGATCCACGCGATCTTCTACAACTTCGCGCCGGGCGAGGTGGCACGTCATCTCCCGAAGGTCTGGGAGCTGACCACGCCCGAGGCGGCGCTGGCCGCCCGCGAGCGAGGATGCGTCGCGGGGATGCGGCGGATCCTCGGTGACCTCGCCGACGACCCCGGCGTCACGCGCGCCGGCGAACTCCTGCTGAAGGCGGCGACCAGCGCGCCCGTCGAGGGACGCGCCCTCTTCGCCGCCGTCCGAACGCTCCCGGTGCCGGAGGAACCCGTGGCGCGGCTGTGGCACGCGGCCACCCTGTTGCGTGAACATCGCGGCGACGGCCACACCGCCGCATTGCTGACCGAAGGCATCGGCGGAACCGAGTGCCACGTGCTCCACGCCCTGTCCGTCGGCATCCCCGCGAACGAGTTCGGCCGGGTCTGGCATCTCCCCGCCGCACAGCTGGCCGCGGTCGTGGACGGGATGCGCGACCGCGGCCTGATCGGCACCGACGGCTGGCTCACCGACTCCGGCCGGGCCGCGAGAGAGCGCGTCGAGGCGATGACCGACCGGCTCGCGGAGGCGCCGTACAACGCCTTGAGCCCTAGCGAAGTCAAGCGCCTCGTCGCCGACCTCGAACCGGTCTCGGCCGCCATCCGAGCCACCATCCCGTGGTAGTCACCGGACGCGATAACGCCGATGGGTGGCGACGCCCGCGACAGCTTCACCCTCGGGGATGAGCTCGCCCCAGTGCCCGGCGAACACGGAGGTCCCCTGCCCCAGCACCACGGGAGCGAGGTGGAGATAGACCTCGTCGAGCAGGCCCGAGGCCAGCAGTTGCCCGGCGACGTCGGCGCCCATCACGAGTACGTCCTTGTCCCCCGCGGCGTCCTTGGCACGGCGGACCGCTGCCTCCAGCCCGTCGAAGGCGAACGTGCCGCCGTTGTCGCCGAGGAGGTCTTCCCTGGTCCGGTGGGTGACCACGAAACCGGGCACACCGGGCCACGGGGTCCCACCCCACGGCCGCAACCCGAGGTCGAAGGTGCGCCTGCCGATGACCGTCGCCCCGACCATCGCGTTCACCTCCTCGAAGACGCGGGCGTCGGGCGCTCCCCCGGCCATCCATTCGTGCAGGCGTTCCCCGCCGTCGCCCATGGGCTCTTCGGCCCGGACGTTCGGCCCGGCGGTGAAGCCGTCCAGCGACATCGACACATCCAGCACCACCTTGCTCATCGCAAGGCCTCCTTCGCTCCTGTGGCGCCGCTGTCCGGCGCTTTCAGGAGGGAGTCGGAGCAGGCCCGGCCGTCTCGACATCCACGCACGAACGCCCTTGCCCGGTCCGGACAAGGGCGTTCACAGGGTGGGGATTTCAGTCGTCGGCGCGGAGTTCGGCGTTGAGACGCTGAGCTTCGTGGAGCTGGTCTTCGAGGGTGACGATGCGGCAGGCGGCTTCGACGGCGGTGCCCTGATCGACCAGTTCCCGCACCCGGGCGGCCAGGCGGAGCTGGTGCCGGGAGTAGCGGCGGTGGCCGCCGGCGGAACGCTGCGGGGTGATCAGACCGGCCTCGTCGAGGCTGCGAAGGAAGCCTTGGGTGGCGCCGAGCATGTCGGCTGCCCGGCCCATCGTGTAGGCGGGGTAGTGCTCGTCATCGAATTTGTCGGCCCCGTCGGGCGTGGCCGGTCCGTTCTGGTCAGGGATCATTCCACCTCCACATCACAAAGGACCCCGGGTGCCAGAACGGCACCCGGGGTCCTCAGGGTTGGGTTTCACCATTGTCAACCGACGTGACCGCCGGCCTCTTGCACCCGCGTCCGCTGGGAAGCCGGACCTCGCGGGGATCGCTCATTCGTGACCGCGAACCACCTCCGAACTCGATGGAACTACGGCACCCGCGCGGCGCTACCCTGCCGCTGCGGGCGATCCAATGATGTTGCCGTTCCCTTCTTTCCTGTGTTCTCACCTTGCTGGGTACTGCTACTTCACCTGCTGCGAACGCCAACGACGGGAACCCTTCCACTGATCGGTCCCAGCACGCTGACGCCGCTGGTCACTGCCCGGAGCCCCATCACCGATCGGCTCCGGCCACCTGACCGGTCCTGCAACCGCATTCACTGACTACAACTGCGTTTTCTCCACGGACGCACCTGCTCCGCCCGCGTCCTGCACTTTCCTGCCAGGGCCGGCACTACCTGGTCGAACCTCTTCACAACCCGGCCCCGGGGTCTTGCTCCCGATCACCGTGCGGGACCTGTTCCTTGATCGGCCCCACGCCGCCTGACCGGCTTGTCTCACCTCGCGGGTAGTTCCGTCATCTCCCGCGCCTGCTTGACGTTGTCTTTCTCGGTACGAGGAGAAGATTACCCACACCCGGCGTTGAATGTCTACCCCAGCCACCATAGATTTTCTGCGGCGCGTCGGACGGGTGAAGACAGAAGGAGAGACGACCATGAGTGACGACCTCGCCGGTGATTCGCTCGACGAGCGGTACGGCCTGGCGAAGGTGCGTGACCTGGAGGAGTACGCCGAAGCGCTCAGCCGGCTGGTCGAGCAGGGGCAGCGAGACCAGCGCGCGACCTTGCTCTCGGAAGCCGAGGCCTACGCGGTGGCGGAACTGCTCGGCCGGTTCGCGCTCGCCGAACCTTGGAGCGCCTTGAACCAGCTGGCCGCCACGCTGGCCAGCCGGATCTACAACCGTCTCGGGGCCTGAACACGGCGAACTCTCTCCGGTGGCCTGTGTCACAAGGCCGATCTGTCACGGGATCGACGTCGCCGGGATCTCTTGGGCACAACGCCGAGAGAAAAGGAAGTCCGCTCATGTCCACGACGACGGGCCCGCGGTCACGTATGCCCAACCCGATTCCTTTCGTTCCCGAGATGGCCGAGGTCGCGGGCGGCCTGCACAAGGTCCTCGAGAACGGTGCGATCCCCTCGACGACCATCGCCCTGCTGCAGTTGCGCGCCGGGCAACTGCTCGGCAGCACGTACTTCACCATTCGTGAGACCAAGAATCTCCGGCAAGCCGGGGAGCCCGAGGAACGCATCACCGCGGTGGCGACCTGGCACGACGCCACCTGCTTCTCCGAAGGCGAACGCATCGCGCTGGAACTCGTGGAGGCCGTCCTCACGCCGAATCCGTCCGGCGAGCGAGTCCCCGATTCGTTGTACGCCAAGGCATCCGAATGCTACGACGCCAAGGAACTCTGGACGCTCGTCATGGCGATCGCGCATATCGGCTTCTTCGCCCCCGCCGCGCTCATCGCCAAGCCGATTCCCGGAATGCCGCCCGGCCGCAATTACACCGACTGAATCTTCCGTCTTCGAGAAAGGCTTGAACCATGAGCAAGTTCGCGGTCGCCGGAGCGACCGGACGGCTGGGACGACACGTCGTCGACGTCCTCACCGAACGAGGGCACCACGTCGTGCCGATGTCCCGGGCCACCGGCGTGGA
Organism: Amycolatopsis sp. NPDC057786; assembly: GCF_042797905.1. Classification (NCBI taxonomy): domain Bacteria; kingdom Bacillati; phylum Actinomycetota; class Actinomycetes; order Pseudonocardiales; family Pseudonocardiaceae; genus Amycolatopsis; species Amycolatopsis sp. NPDC057786. Next base: position 39,624 of record NZ_JBHVKW010000044.1, on the reverse strand, counting down.
CATCATCACCGGCGAGGGACTCGCCGAAGCACTCACCGGAGTCGAGGTCATCATCGACGTCGCCTCATGGCACGGCTCCGAGCAGGAAGCGGCGACGGAGTTCTTCCGTACGTCGGCCCGAAATCTGCACGAAGCCGGCCGTCAGGCTGGGGTCGCCCGGATCGCCGCGGCGTCCATCATCGGCGCCGACAAGGCCACCGCCGGTTTCCTCGCCGCCAAGAAGGTGCACGAGGAACTCCTTCTGGCCGGGCCTCTTCCCGTTCGCCTCCTGCGGGCCGCGCAATTCCACGAGTTCGTCGGCCAGCTCCTGGACTGGCAGCAGAGCGACGTCGTCCATTTGCCGGCGCTGCCCACCCAGCTCGTGGCCTGCCGCACCGTCGCGGAGGAACTGGTCGATCTCGCCGTCGACACGAGCGACCCGGGAACGCCGATCCCCGAAATCGCGGGGCCCCGCAAGGAAATCATGGCGGACGCCGCCCGTCTCCTCGGCTCCCGCCGGGGTATCGAGGTCATCGGCGTCGACGGCTCCGGCATGCCCGACGCCGAGATCGCGGCCGCCGGCGCTTTCCTGCCGAGCCCGCACGCCAAGCTCGCGGGCCCCACGTTCGCCGAGTGGCTCGACGCCCGATCCTGAACCGGAAAGGCAGAAAATGACCGAAACAATGCCGATTCACATGCGAAGGAACGGTCTCAACCCGGTCGCGGAGCTGGCGAGGATTCGCGACGGCGAGGGAGTCGTGCGGGTCGAGACCCCGTTCGGCCTGCCCGCCTATCTGGTCAGCCGCAAGGAGGACGTCCGCCAGGTGCTGGCGGATCCGGCCCGGTTCAGCAGCGCCACGCCCTTGCCGGGCGCCGGGCAAGAGGACGTCACGGCGGGACAGCTGCTCAGGCTCGATCCGCCCGACCACACACGGTTGCGACGGCTCCTCACGCCGGAGTTCACCGTCCGGCGGATGAACAGACTCGAGCCGCGGATCACCGAGATCGTCCGAACGGCCTTGGACAACCTGGAGGGCGCCGGTAAACCGGCCGATCTGGTGACGCACTTCGCGTTGCCGGTGCCGTCGCTGGTGATCTGCGAGCTGCTGGGTGTCCCCTATGCCGACCGCGGCGAGTTCCACGAACGTGCCGCGCGGATTCTCGACACCTCGCTGCCGGTGGATCAGCGGGTGACGGCACAGCGGGAGGACCACGACTACATGGCCGCTCTCGTGGCCCGCGCGCGGGCGGATCCTGGCGAGGACATGCTGGGGATGCTCGTGCGCGAGCACGGCGACGAGCTCACTTCCGATGAGCTGACCGGCGTCGCGAGCCTTCTGCTGCTCGCGGGACACGAGACGACCGCGAACATGCTCGGGCTCGGCACCCTGGCCCTGCTGTGGCACCCGGATCAGCTGGCCGTACTCCGTGCGGATCCCGGCCTGATCGAACCCGCCGTCGAGGAGCTGTTGCGCTGGCTTTCCGTCGTCCAGTCGCTGCCGCCGCGGACGACCACGACGGACGTCGAGGTCGCCGGGCACCACATCCCCGCGGGATCGCTCGTGATCTGCTCGATCCCGGCCGCCAACCGCGACCCCGCCCTGATCGACGATCCCGAGACGTTCGACATCACCCGGGGAACGACCGGCCACGTCGCCTTCGGGCATGGCGCACACCATTGCCTCGGTGCACCACTGGCGCGGATGGAGCTGCGCATCGCCCTCCCGGCGCTGCTTCGGCGTTTCCCCGGCCTCGCCTTGGCCGACCCGGAGGAACCGATCGACTTCCGTGTCTTCAGCCTCGTGTACGGCGTGCGCGCGTTGCGGGTGACGTGGTGAACGGGCGGTTCTTCGGCCTGCTGAAGGCGAGCTCGCTGTTCCTGGCGGCCACGCTGCTGGTGCAGGGGATCACCGCCGGCCTGCTCCTGTCCGGCGAGGGCGGCAGCTCGGTGCACCACGCCACCGGCCCCCTCGTCACGGTCGCGATGGTCCTGCAGATCGTCGCCGCGCTCCTGGTGTGGCGGGCGGGCCACGGATCGCCGCGATACCTGGTCGTCAGCGCGATCCTTCTGGTGCTGGTGGGCGTCCAGTTCGTGGTCGGCGGCAGCGGTGATCTCGCCGTCCATGTGCCTCTGGGGGTGGCGCTGTTCGGGGCGAGCACCGTGCTGGTGGCACAGGTCTGGTCGCCCCGTCTCGCTGGCTGATGCCCTGTTTCCCGCGGACAAGAACGGAAGCAGCAAATGAAACTGACCATCTTCGGACCGACCGGCCTGGTCGGACAGCAGGTCCTGGCTCAGGCCATCGCCGCGGGCCACGACACCACGGCGGTGGCCCGCGATCCGGCGAAACTCGGCGCCCAGGTGCACAGTGCGCCGAACGTGCGGGTGGTGACCGCGGACCTGAGCCACGCGGATCCGGCCCTGCTCAAGGACTCGGTCGACGGCGCTGACGCGGTGCTGTCGGCGATCGGCCCGCGCAAGAAAGCCGAGCACGGCATCGTCTCGAAAAGTGCCATGGCGCTCGCCGCCGCGGTGGAGTCCGCGTCGGTACCCCGCCTGCTCGTCGTCAGCGGGGTCGGTGTCTCGACCGTGCCGACGCCCGGTCGCCCGCACCCGCCCAAACGCGAACCGGGCGCGGGGCTGATCATGCGGTACTTCGCCACACCGGTGGCCAGGCGGGTGCTCGGCGCTCATTTCGTCGATGTCGCGCTGATGGAGGACTTCATGCGCGGCTGTGAGCTGGACTGGACGGTCATGCGGGTGCCGTACGTGATGGACCGACCGCCGACCGGCCGCTACCGGACGGCCTACGGGCACACCCTGCGCGCCGCCCTCCGCATCGCGGCCGCGGACGCGGCCGAATTCATGCTGCGGCTGATCGACCAGCCCGAGGCGAGCAGGAAGGTCGTCACAGTGGCGTACTGACCGCGCTCCCGGTAGCGGCACTCCTCGGCTCCGCTGTCCATAGCGATCAGGACCGCGCCGTAGGAACGGTTGCGGCGCAACGCGAAAGTCGTCATCCCGGTCTCGCTACGCGCTGATCCGCTGAGCCGAGGTGGCCCGCTACGGCGCGGCCACCTCGACTCGGTTGTTCTCGGGCCTGAGGAGGTGCTCGCGGCCGAGCGTGCTCGGTCGTGACCATCAACGGCGCGAAGCCGCGGGAACATGCGCCGGAAACACCAACGTCCCCGCTGGTCGGCGAGGACGTCGAGTGAGTGGGCCGCCTGGGGCTCGAACCCAGAACCTACGGAATCTTGGGCGGGGCCTGCGGACGTCTGCCGTTAGCTGCCGACAACCGCTCTCACCAGCGCGAACTCTGACCGATAACGATCATGGCCTGTGATCGTTTGGCGTCGTCTGCGGTCGTTTCCCGGGGATAAACCGGGGAGATGATCATGCTTCTCGCCCTGGTCTCGCGCACGTTCGCGTGACGCCATTCTACTGCCCACACCTCCCCTTCATCCCGATACGAAGCCAGCACGCGGCCGGTGGCGTCGGGTCAAGGCATGCTTTCCAGCCTTGACGCGGCGTTACCGGCCGTTGTCACGATCAGGCGTCGGGGTGGAGGAGATAGACGACGGCGCGTAACAGGTGGCGATACACCGACGACCGGTATGTCACGACGCTCGTTGAGGAGGGCCGACGTTGGCTATGGGGACATGTGCGCCGCCGCTGGGTGGCGCTGCGCAAGGTGACCCGCTGGCGGCCGCGTCGCCCGGCCGGTGGGCGGAGCGGAGCGGCAGCCCGCCGTGTCGGGAACCGGCGCGGCCGCCCAGGCGAGGGGCTACCTACGCGCCCGGCGCGCCGCCCGGCGGCGGCGCGCCCTTGATCCCATAGAGCCAAGTTCGGCAATCACAAGGAGCCACCCAGTGTCACAAGCTTCAGATGAACAGTTGATCGAGGTCGCTGCTCGCCTAGACAAGTATGCTGCTGTTGACGCAGAGAGCAGCGTCATGAAACCAGTGGTGCACATGAAAGATGCGGCGGAGAAAGTTGGTGAGACTTGGTCGGGATCATCACTGGGATATCACGCAAATGTCTATTACCACAACTTCAAGCCTGTCGCACCCGGCGATCACTTTAGCCGCGAGTGGGGATTTGCTGGAACCTTTCATGGATCGAGCGACAACTGGAAAGAATACAATAAGGGTACCGTCCAGGCCAAAATTCGCGAGGTAGCTGGCGAGCCAGACCTAGCGGACGTGCGGGCCTTGTCGGCGCAAGCCGCGACAGAATTCGAAACATCGAAGCAAGATGTCTTGTCAATATTGAAGACCTATCAAGAGTACGTTCCCGACACGTACGTGGCTCAAGCGGAACAACGGGTTGAAGGCCTAGAAATTGCTTTAATGGCACAGATTGCACGGGCTTGGCTCCCCCGAGGACAGATTATCACTCGCGACTCCGCCGCCCTCGACGGCGGGCTTAAAGTTGCTCCACACCAAGAGATCCTGGCCGACATGCTCGCGATAATTGCACCGTTTGACGCCTGTCGCGAACTGAAGTCCACGGTAGTCTCCACAGTTCGACATATCGCGCGCAGGGCCGAAGGCGGTTCACTGGCGACCGTAAATACAGGAACAAACGTATTTATTGGACACGGGCGCTCCCTTCAATGGCGCGAATTGAAGGACTTTCTCAGCGACCGCCTAAAGCTGCCATACGATGAATTCAACAGGGTTCCAGTGGCGGGCGTAACAAACATTCAGCGCCTAATTGGCATGCTCGACAGCTCCATAATTGCATTTCTTGTACTCACAGCAGAAGACGAACGACAAGATGGGAGCACAACTGCGCGAATGAACGTTATTCACGAAGTCGGGCTTTTCCAAGGGCGACTAGGCTTCTCTCGCGCCATCGTCATGCTAGAGGAAGGCTGCGAAGAGTTTTCAAACATTAACGGCCTAGGTCAAATAAGGTTCCCCAAAGGCAACATCTCCGCAAGCTTCGAAGAAGTGCGTCTCGTCCTCGAAAGGGAAGGCGTTCTTGATGCCTGAGAGGACATCTATCAGCGTAACAAGTAGGAACTTCAGGAAGTTTTACGCCTGAATAGAATTAGCCTTACACGTAGACAGGACTCCTACGTTGTAGCCTGGGGGTATGCGTGGTGCGGGTGATCAGCTCAGCATCGGGGAGCGTATTGCCTTCTACCGGCGGCGGCGTGGTCTATCGCAGGCGGTTCTTGCTGACCTGGTGGGCCGTACCGAGGACTGGCTGAGCAAGATCGAGCGCGGTGAACGTGAGATCCGGCGTCTGGATGTGCTGGCTGACGTCGCGCGGGGTCTGCGGGTGACGCTGGGAGACCTGCTCGGCGAACCGGTGCTGATGGAGGACGAGGACAAGAACGACGACGTCCCGGCCATCCGCGACGCGCTCATGGCCCCGCGACGCCTGTCCCGCACCCTGTTCTCCTCGGCCATGTCGCCCGAGTACATCGACCCGGCCCCGGTGGCTCAACTGGTGGAAGGTGCCTGGTCCAGCTATCAGAAGGGTGACCTTGGCCGTGTCGTCGCGGCGCTGCCGGGTCTGATCAAGACCAGTCAGGGCATGGAGTCCGCCTCGGCCGATGATGCGGCCTACCGGCGGGCCTGTGCAGCGGTGTCAGCTCGCGTCCACCACCTGGCCGCAACCACGTTGAGCAAGATCGGTGAAGCCGACCTCGCCTGGATCGCTGCAGAGCGCGCCATGCAGGCAGCCGACGAGGCAGACGACCCGCTGGTCCTGGCCTCCGCTGCCCGGTCCGGTACTCACGCGCTGCTGGCGGTGGGCAGGTTCGATGACGCTCTTGAGCTGGGGGACGTGGCCGCGAAGTGGCTGGTTCCGAGGATGCGCGATGGTGATCCGGCCGCGCTGAGCCTGTACGGGATGCTCTACCTGCGGACGGCTGTCGCCGCTGCTCGGCAACAGGACCGGTCGACGGCGAACGAGCTGCTGTCTCACGCGGGTCGTGCGGCTGATCAGCTCGGCGTGGACGCGAACCACTGGCAGACCGGGTTCGGCCCGGCCAACGTCGAGCTGCACCGGTTGTCGGCGGCGCTGGATCTGGGCGACATTTCGCAGGTGATCGAGTCGGCTCCGAGGATCAGCGTCGACCATCTGCCGGTGGAGCGGCAGGTCACGCACCTGATCGACTTCGCACGGGCGTTGAGCCTGGTCGCGAAGGATGACGAGGCATTGTCAGCGCTGCTGACGGCTGAGCAGAAGGCGCCGGGGATCGTGCGGCACAGTACGGCGGTGCGGGAGGTCGTGCGGTCGATGTATCGCCGTGCCCCGGCGACAGCTGGTAAGAAGTCCTCGCCCTTGTTGGCGTTGGCTGAGCGCTGCGGCGCGGTGAGGTAGGTCGGGTGGCGTCGCGTGTTCTGAGCTTGGTGGGCTCGGGTGCTGGTGGTGTTGAGGACCTTCTTCCGCGCGTGATCCGCCCCCTCCAGGAGGACGGCTGGACGGTCGCGGTGACCTTGACCCCGACGGCGGGCCGCTGGCTGGACGAGAACGGCGGCCGCGCCGAGATCGAGGAGGCCACCGGGTTCCCGGTCCGGGTGGAGCCGCGCTCGCCGGCCGAAACCAGCCCGCATCCGGCCCCGGACTGCTACCTGGTCGCGCCTGCCTCGGCGAACATGGTCGCCAAGCTCGCGATGGGCATCGCCGACAATCAAGCCCTGACGCAGGTCAACGAGGCCATCGGAACTCTGAACCTTCCGGTCGTCGTCTTCCCACGCGTGAACGCCGCGCACGCTCGTCACCCGTCCTGGGAAACCCACATCGACGCGCTGCGGCGTGCTGGCGTGCGTCTCGTGTACGGGGATGACGTGTGGCCGCTGCATGAACCGCGGAGCGCTCCCGGGAGGGAGCTGCCCTGGTCAGCCGTACTTTCCGCGGTGAACGCAGCGGTCCCGTCGCCGGGCTAGCTCGGTAAGATCGACGGTGTGACAGCTGCGTCTGGGGAACGGCCGAAACCCATCGATCAGTGTCAGAACGTTCAAGAAATCCTCGACCAGATCCGGCTTCGGCCGGGGATGTGGCTCCGGCAACGGTCTTTGCGGGACTTGGAGAGCATCCTCTTCGGCTACGGCGTCGCCCTGGACGTTCACGGACTCGATGAGAAGTTCACGATGGGGGCTGTCGGTCCGTTCGCCCAATGGATCGAGGCTCGTTTTGGCTGGTCGATGTCTGCTGGCTGGGCGGTTGCCATCGAGGCGCATTCCGACGGTGAGGAACCTCTGAAGGTGTTCTTCCGCCTCCTCGACGAGTACCGAGCCTCCTGAACCCAGCTACGTCACGCCAGGTGAGCCGTCATTTCTGAGCACGCTCTCCCCCGCTAGTACCTACCCGGACAGTTTGTCCGGGGTGAGGCTGCTCACTGGGTGTCTCCTGTGTCCAGCGCGCCCGACCGGGCTCGCCGAGACCGAGACATCGGGAGAGCACACATGGGCATTCACGTGGTGATTCAGCCCCTCGTCGGCTACGGCGCGGCGGTGGTTTCACCCTCTCCTGGCGTTCGTCAGCTCGTCGCCGGAAGTGAAGAGACCTCCTTCATCGTCCAGGTGCCCGCCCGTATCGGCGGCCTGATGGACACAGCACGGTTCGCGCAGAGTCTCGCGGCCGCTGCCAGCGAGTTCAGCGAGTGGTGCGAAACCCAGCACCGCACGCGCTCGCATACCTCTTCCTTCCATGACCAGTGGTCCGACGCTGCCGACGACGCCGTCACGCGCAAGAACGACTGATCACACTTAGGAGCAATAAATGGCTATCTACAAGGGTTTCCGGTTCCCCATCGAGTTCGACGAGGCTTTCGGTCAGGGCTTGGTCATGGTCGGTGAGGTGTCGCCGGACAACGAGTACCAGTCGCGTGAGGACCGTGCTTCGGGTCGTCCGGCGCGGCAGCGGGTCGACGAGGTGACGGGCAAGCGTCAGTGGAAGGTCACGGTGACCGACCCGGACGAGGTCAAGGCCAAGCGCGCGTCGTTCGAGATCACGCTGCTGGCCGATGTGCAGCCGGTGCCGACCACGTCCGAGGTGCTGCCGGGTATGCGGCCGATCGAGCTGGAGGGCCTGACGGCTGAGCCGAAGGTGGCTGGTCAGGGCGAGTTCAAGTACCAGTCGTACACGTTCCGCGCGACCGGCTTCAAGGCTGCGGCCGCTAGCGGTGCCTCGAAGTCGGGCCGGGCCTCAGGTTCCGCTGAGTCGACGCCCAAGGCTGCGTGATGCCGGGCGGGGTGCCGGGGAGCCGCTGCGTGGCCGTGGTTCCTCCGCACCTGGTCCAGGCGTGGGAGATGGCCTACCACCACTACAGCGCACTGAGGGCGCACGCGGTCGACTCCGTGGCGGCGCATGACCTAGCCGTTGCTTCCTTCGCGGTGGCGTCGGCCTGGCGGGACCTCGCTTCGGAAGGCCAGTTGCCGTGGTGGGTGCTCGCGGCCGTGACAGCGGCAGCTGAGGGATTCGAGGAGAACGCGCGGTCGTGGGAGATCCGCGCTCACAGTGAGGAGGAGCAGGGCCGTGGCGTTCAACGCGATGTGGAAGCCGGGGCCGCAGGCGGTCGCGGGGATGCAGGGCAATGGTTCGGCGAACCCGGCCCTAGTGATCTACCTCGATCCGGACAGCCTGGCGATCCTGCCGCCGTCCGACCCGGCCGCGTGGCCGGAATTCATCCGGCTCCTTCGCCAAATCCGCGACAGCGCGGACGAACTGGCCGTGTTCCTCGACAAGCACAAGGCGGTGCGTGATGACGACGCCCGGCCGGAATGAGCCGCAGACGCTGGCGGACGCACACGCCGTCGCTTCCGCTCGCCGCCCGAAACCCGGTTCGAACCTGTCGACGTGGCTGAAATTCCACAAGGAGAACGCGCGCATGTATCGCGCCGTGTCCGATGTGGACCGAGGTCACCACCACGAACTCCGCTACTGGGTCGGCTACGAGGAACGCAAGGCCGAGGAGGTGGCCGCGCAGATTCAGCAGGAGAAGTCGCAAGCCAGCTGAAAACTGAATGACAGAGCGAAAAACGCACGCGGGGACGTGCGGCGTACAAACACGTCCTCAAACGCTTTTCTTGTCCGGTAAGGCGCAGAAGCGGAATCCGGCTACCAACCTTGCCGCTCCTGCGCTGTCCACAACCTCTGGAAGTGAACAATGACAACGCTAAACGATGGCAACAAGCGGGCGCTAGACGGGGTCACCCGAACGCGCTGCACGGTTTGTAAGCGGTTCGCCAAGCTGCTGTCCGGCGAGACCGAATGCGCTCCCTGCCGGGGAATGCTTCCGCTGGACCTGACCGGCGGTGGTCGCCGATGAACGGGATCGGTGTCCTTCTCATCGGCGGCGGAGTGCTCGGCGTGGTGGTGTGGCTGCTGCACAAGCTCGGCCGCGCGCTCGCCACGATCCTGGAAGTCCTGGCGGCGGCCGCACTGGTGTTCATCGCCCTCTGGTGGCTACTCAAATCGTTGCTGTGGCTGGGAAAGCAAGTCATCACGCGCTGGCGGACCAGCCTCACCGTGGTAGCGATCATGGCGTGGTGGCAGTACCTCGGGTGGCTGTCCCTGGCGGTCATGACGAGCTTGGTCATTGCCGCGCTGACGTCGTGGCGGCTGCTCAACGTGGTGTCCTATGACCACCACTGCGGCCGGTTCCTGCGGTCCTGGTGGATGCGCTGGGCGGTCTACGCGCGCAAGCTCCCGGCCTGGCTGCACGCCTGCGGGCTGAGCATCCGGGACGAGACGCTGCCGGTGGAAGTCACGGTGAACCTGGTCGGCCGTCGACGTTTGCTGTCCCGCAAAGCCGCCTCGGCATCACGGGCCGTTCAGGTGCCCAAGGTGCTCAAGGTCCGGTCTGGGTCGTCGTGGGATGAGGTGCGGGTGCAGCTCGTTCCGGGACAGAAGCCCGAGGACTTCGACGAGGCCGCGCGGGCGCTGGCGGTGGCGCGCAAGGTCAAGCGGTGCCAGGTGCGGGAACTGGAGCCCAACGTGGTCTCCATCGACTTCCAGCGCCGTGACCTACTCAAATCCGCGGTGACCTCCCTGCCGGTTCCTGACCTGGTGGCACCCGATGGGCTCGGCGTGGCTCTGCGGCATGTGTGGTCCGGGACCACGGAGTACGGCTCGGACTGGCGGGTTCCGCTGGTCGGCTCGGGCGCGCACTGCCTGACCGCTGGCGCGACCGGATCGGGCAAGAACTCGGTCATGTGGTGCCCGCTCGTGTCGGCCGCACCCGCGATCAGGTCCGGTGTGGTCCGGGTGTCCGGCATCGATCCCAAGGGGATGGAACTCGCCTACGGGCGCGGGATCTTCGCCCGGTACGCGGTGACTGGCAAGCAGGCGCTCGAACTCCTCGACGGCCTGCTTGAGGAGATGGAAGCCCGCAAGCATGAGTTCGCCGGACGCGTGCGCATGATCCCGATCAGCGTCGAGCATCCGCTTGAAGTTCTGGAGTTCGACGAGATCGGCGCGCTGACCAAGTACACCGACCGCAAGACCCGTGACGCGATCGTGGAGAAGGTCGCGCTCCTCACCACGCAGGGCCGGGCCTTGGGGATCACGGTGCGCGGCTACGTCCAGGAACCCACAAAGGACACCGTCCCGGTTCGTGAACTGTTCCCGCGCCGTGTCTGTCTGCGGGTGACCTCTAAGACCCACGTCGGGATGGTCCTCGGCGACGGCGCGTACGAACGGGGCGCGTGGGCGAACCGCATCGGCGATTCCGAAGCCGGTGTCGGCTACGTCTGGGGCGAAGGCGTCCGCGAACCCTTACGCGTCCGGGCCGGTTGGGTCGCCGACGAGCAGATCAAGGCGCTGGAGACCTACGTGACCAACGGCGGCGCTCACATCGTCTCCGAGGGGAGGGCGGCATGAACCGGCTGATGGTCTTCCTCGACGCGCTCCGCGATCACCTCGACTCGTTCGCGCTTCCTCCGGCCGCGTCCGTCCGGGTCGGCGTGGGTCCTGATCCGATCACGGTGCAGCTCGACTCCGACCGTCTTGAGGACGTCGCCAGCGGACTGCTCACCTGGGCTACCTCGCTCGACGACGTGACGGCATCGCTATGGCGTCCTGCGGGCGGCGGGTCGGTGCACCTGGAACTCAGCGGCCGGACTCCCTGCGGCATCCCCGTGGTCGTCTACGGCGGTGTCTGGTTCGACGAAGCCACCTTCCCGGACCTGCCTGCGGGGATGCGGCAGGAGATGCCGGTGTTCGTCCTGCGGCAGTGGAACACGCCTGGGGAGGTGGCTGCCTGATGAATGCCCAGGAATCCGCGGTGACTATGCCGGCCAAAACCCGGGCCGCTCGAATGCGTGAGCCCCTGGCGTCGGACGTGGTGAAAGCGACCGCTGAGAAGCACGGCGTGTGCGTTCGGCCGTTCACGATGGAGGTCGGCGACACCGACACCGGCGAACTCCGCTACGTCCCCGTCCCGTGTGGCTCGACGGTCGAATCGGTCTGCCTGCCGTGCGCTCGCAAGGCGAAGGCACTGCGACAGGTCCAGTGCCGCGAGGGCTGGCACATAGACACCGAACCGGACTTCACCCCAGAGCCACCCTCCGAGACCCAAACGGAGCTGTTAGCGTTCCGGGCTGACCTCGTCGCCGCTTACCAGCAAGAGACGAACCAGGCCGAAGCCGACGAGCTGCGGGAGGAGATCCAGAGCGTCGACGACGAACTTCGGCAACTCGGGATGCGCGGCCGTCTCCCCTCGATCGACCTGCCCACCAAGAAGGCGGTGAAGCGCTCGACCAAGCGGCGGCAGGACGCGCCCAACCTACCTCGGCGCAAGGTCGCCAAGACCACCGTGGGCCGCGAGTATGCCGGGCGGTTCCGGCCGTCAATGTTCGTCACACTCACCTGCGACACCTACGGCCCAGTCCGCTCCGACGGCGCACCGGTCGACCCGGCGACTTACGACTACCGGCGGGCGGCTCGGGACGCGGTGCACTTCTCCGCACTGGTGGACCGCTGGTGGCAGAACCTCCGGCGCGTGGTCGGCTGGGACGCGCAGTACTTCGCCACCGTCGAACCCCAACGACGCGCGGCGCCCCATCTGCACGCGGCGATTCGGGGATCCCTCCCGCATGACGTGATCCGACAGGTCACCGAAGCGACCTATCACCAGGTCTGGTGGCCCAATCATGACCAGGTCGTCTACGTCGACCGGATGCCGGTCTGGGACGGCGACGCCAGAGTGTTCGTCGACCCCGACACCCGCGCACCGCTGACCGACTGGGACGACGCGATAGAGGCCGTGGAGCACCCGGCGCACGTGGTCACCTTCGGCCGTCAGGTCCACTCCAAGGGCATCCTCGGCGGGACCGAAGAAGCTGGGCGGCACATCGGGTATTTGACCAAGTACCTCACCAAATCCACGGGTGAGGTGGTCGAAGCCGACACGGTCCGGCAGAGGGATCACCACGACCGGTTGCACGCGGAACTATCGGTGACACCCTGCTCGCCTCGGTGCGCGGTGTGGCTGCTCTACGGCATCAACCCCAAGGGCGCCAACGGAAAGACCACACCGGGCCACTGCAAGGGCCGTGCTCATCGGCGGACCACCCTCGGCCTGCCGGGGCGCCGGGTGCTGGTCTCGCGCAAGTGGTCCGGCAAGACGCTCGTCGACCACAAGGCGGACCGGAAGGCGTTCGTCCTGCAAGCGCTGGCGGCGGTCGGGATCGAGAAACCGACACCCGACCCGGCACGGCTGGTCTGGCGCAAGGTCGACTCCGGCGACCCCTCCGTGCCACCACGGGACCACCTGGTCATGCACGCCATCTCCGAACGCATCACCTGGAAAGCCGAGTACGACAAAGCACTACTAGCCGCACAGAGTCCACCGAATCTTTCGGCAACTCCACTCGCGGCCTAAGGGGGATCACATGAACAACGTGCACGACATCGATCCACTCTGGACAGTGGAAGACGTCTCGGCATACCTCGGTGTCCCTGTCGGGACGCTGTACCAGTGGCGCAGCAAGGGCTACGGCCCTGCTGGCCGTCGCATGGGCCGATACGTGCGGTACCGCCCCGAGGACGTCCGGGCGTGGGTTGATCAGCTGGCCGTCGAGGTGGCCTGATGCCTCGGCCTCAACTGGAGATCGGAACGTACGGGGAGATCCGGTATTCGGCTGTTCCGGGCGGGTACCGGGCTCGTGCGCTGTTCCGCGACTTCGACGGCAAGACCCGCGAGGTAGAGCGGACTGGGAAGACGAAAGGCAAGGCCGCGCAGCGACTCAAGGACGTGTTCCGCGAATGGACCGGGTCGACGACTGGCGAGATCACGCGGGAGACGTACCTGAAGGTGCTGGCTGAAGTCTGGATGGACCAGGTGCGGCAAGACGTCGAGGACGGCAAGAAGTCGCCGACCACCGAGACCGCGTACGAATCGGTCTTGAACGCTCACGTTGTGCCCGGCCTCGGGGAGCTGCGGGTGCGGGAAGCCACCGTGATGCGGCTGGATCGCTTCCTTGGGGCTCTTCAGCTCAACGTCGGAGCTTCGACGGCGAAGACGGCGCGGACCGTCCTTTCGGGAATGCTCGGGCTGGCGGCTCGGTACGACGCGATCGACGGCAACCCCACTCGGGACACTCGGCGCATCCCGACGGCGAAGAAGAAGCCTCGCGCGCTGGACGCGGACGAACGCGCTGGGTGGCTGGCGCGACTGGAGGCGAGTGAGAAGGCGGTGCGCTGGGACCTGCCCGACTTGTCCCGGTTCATGATGGCGACCGGTGTCCGGGTCGGTGAAGCGCTCGCGACGTACTGGGAGGACGTCGACCTGATCGCGGGCACGGTCGATATCACGCACACCGTGGTCCGGATCAAGGGCCAGGGGCTGCTCCGCAAGCCGCGTCCGAAGAGCGAGTCGAGCAAACGCGCGCTCCCGCTCCCCTCCTGGGCCGTGGAGCTGCTGACGAAGCGGGCGGCGGCGTCTGGACCCATCTTCCCCAGCACGACCGGCGGAATGCGCGATCCGAACAACGTCCTGCGGGTCATCAGGGAAATCCGCGGTGGCGACCACTTCCTCTGGGTCACCTCGCACACCTTCCGGAAGACGACCGCGACCGCGCTGGACGACGCGGGGGTGCCGACGAGGCTGATCGCGGACCAGCTCGGCCACTCGCGGGTGTCGATGACGCAGGACAACTACCTGGAGCGGAAGACGGTCGACCCGGCCACGGCGAAGGCCCTGGAAGGGCTCCTGGATAAACCCGTTCAACCCAAAACCGGGGATAAACCGGGGAGATGATCTTGGTCTTGGGTGGCCACAACGCGTGGACCAGGCGAAAGAGTGGGCCGCCTGGGGCTCGAACCCAGAACCTACGGATTAAAAGTCCGCAGCTCTACCAATTGAGCTAACGGCCCGTGCGGCTGAGTCTAGTAGACCGCCGTCGGCCACCAGGATGCCGGGGCGGCCGCCGGAACGCCACGGAATTGTCGGGGGTCTCTGCCATGGTCGTGAGCATGGACACGATCCCCGACGAGAACTACGCGGCCAGCTGGGAGGGCGACCGTCCGGAGCCTCCGCGCGTGGCGAGCGAGCGCGAGATCCTGACGTCCACCCTCGACTGGCATCGCCGCACCTTCGAGCTGAAGTGCCAGGGGTTGACGCCGGAGCAGATGGCTCTGCGGGCGGTGGAGCCGTCGGGGTTGTCGCTGCACGGGCTGCTCAGGCACCTCACGGGTACCGAGCGCTGGTGGTTCCGCCTGCAGTTCGCGGGCGAGGACGTCCCGCTGCTCTATTACTCCGACGAGTGGCCTGAGCAGGACTTCGAGGACACCGGCGGCGACGTCGAGGCCGCGTGGGCGGCTTGGCATGAGGAGTGTGCGCGGTCGCGGGAGATCGTGGCGGCCGCGTCGCTCGACGACACGGGCAAGAGCCGGCGCGACGGGGAGCCGTTCTCGTTGCGGTGGCTGCTGACCCATCACATCGCCGAGTACGCGCGTCACGCCGGCCATGCGGACCTCCTGCGCGAGCGCATCGACGGGAGGACAGGCCACTGAAACCCTGAAATGCGATGCTGGGGTGATGAACGCCGATCCCGATTCCGGCCTCCTGTCCCCGGTCCGCGCCGGCACGCCAGCCGAGGCGGCGACGGGTGATCTCGCCTGGGTGCGGGCCTTGTTGGACGCGGAGGCGGCGCTCGCCAGGGCGCAGGCCAGTACGGGGCTGATCCCGCAGGCGGCCGCCGAAGCGATCACGGAGGCCGCCGCGTCGGCCGAGATCGACGTGGTCGCGTTGGCGAGGGCGGCTCGTGCGACGGCGAACCCGGTCGTGGGGCTGATCAAGGAGCTGACCGAGGCCGCCGGGACGGAGTACGTCCATCGCGGCTCCACCAGCCAGGACATCTTCGACACCGCGATGATGCTGGTCGCCGCGCGGACGCGGGCGCTCCTGGTCGCGGATCTCGAGGCGACGGCGGACGCGCTGGCGGACCTTGCCCACGCGCATCGCGACACGATCATGGCCGGGCGCACCCTCACCGCCCACGCGGTCCCGACCACGTTCGGGCTCAAGGCGGCGGGCTGGCGCCGGTTGACGCTCGACGCGCTCGACAGGCTGAACCGGGTCGTCCTCCCGGTCTCGCTCGGTGGCGCGGCGGGCACGAGGGCCGCGTACGCCGAGTACGCGCGCCTCGCGAACCTGCCCGACGGCTATCCGCAGCGGCTCCAGACGGCCTTCGCCGAGGAGACCGGTCTCGCCGAGACCACACTCCCCTGGCACACGCTCCGCACCCCGACGGCCGACCTCGCGGCCGCCCTCGCGTTCACGGCGGCCGCACTCGGGAAGATCGCGGTCGACGTGCAGTTCCTGACGCGCACCGAGGTCGGGGAGGTCACCGAACCGGCGGGCGAGGGTCGTGGCGGCTCCTCGGCGATGCCGCACAAGCGCAATCCGGTGCTCGCGACGCTGATCCGGTCGGCCGCGCTCCAGGTCCCGGTGCTGGCCACCGGCGTCACCCAGGCCCTGGTCTCCGAGGACGAACGGTCCGCGGGCGCTTGGCACGCCGAGTGGCAGCTGCTGCGCGAATGCCTCCGCCTGACCGGCGGTGCCGCGCATACGGCCGCCGAGCTCGCCCGCGGTCTGGTGGTCGACGACGGGCGCATGCGCGAGAACCTCGGCCTCACGCACGGCCAGATCGTCTCCGAGCGCTTGTCGACCGTGCTCGCCCCGCTGCTCGGCAAGGCGCGGGCCAAGGAGATCCTCGGGGAGGCATCGAAGCTCGCGCTGGAGCAGGACAAGCCGCTCGGCGAGGTTCTTTCCGGCCTGCCGGAGATAACCGGAGTGCTCCCTGCGGATTCCCTTGCCGAGCTGCTGGATCCGGCGAACTACACCGGGTCGGCCGGAGTGCTCACCGACGCCGCGCTGGAGGACCGCGAAGAAAACCCGAAAACTCCTTGAACCGGTCCCGCGCCGGCTCCGTGTAGGGGGTACAAGCTCACCGCGCCAAGCCGCGGAACCCCTACGAACAAGGAGAAATCCCATGCTTCGCAAGCGTTTCGTCGTCGCAGCGGCGTCCGCGGCCGTGGGCCTGGTCGCGCTGTCGGCCTGCTCCGGCGGCACCGAGACGGCGGCACCGGCCGTCGCTCCCGCCGCCGCGGTGGCCGGGGCGGGAGGGAACGCCCCCGCGGCCAAGGGTGAGACCAAGCTGGCCGTGGCCGAAGCCGGTGATCTCGGTCAGGTGCTCGTCGACAAGGACGGATTCACCTTGTACCGCTTCGACAAGGACAGCGCGAAGCCGCCGAAGTCCAATTGCGACGGTGACTGCGCGAAGACCTGGCCGCCGGTGCTCGCCGAGGGCGAAGTCCAGATCGAGGGCGTGGATCAGGCGCTGGTCAGCGAAGTGACCCGCACCGACGGCCGCAAGCAGGTCACCGTCGACGGCTGGGCGCTTTACCGCTACGCCAAGGACGCCAAGGCGGGCGAGGCGAAGGGACAGGGCGTCGGCGGCACCTGGTACGCCGCGAACGCCAAGGGCGGCAAGGCCGGCCAGGCGGCCAAGGAAGCCAAAGAGGCTCCTGCCGAACAAAAAGAGGGCGACACGAAGCTGGTCGCGAGCAACGTCGACGGTATCGGACCGGCCATTGTGGACAAGGAGGGCTTCACCCTCTACATGTTCACCAAGGACAAGAAGAACAAGCAGCCGACCTGCAACGGTGACTGCGCGAAGACCTGGCCGCCGGTGCTCGCCGAGGGCGAGGTCCAGCTCGAAGGCATCGACCAGAAGCTGCTCGGCACGGTGAAGCGCGCGGACGGCACCACGCAGGTCACCGTCGGCGGCTGGGCCGTCTACCGCTACGCCAAGGACGCGAACGCCGGCGAGGCGAACGGGCACGGCGTCGGCGGCACCTGGTTCGTGATCGAGCCCGCCGGCTGCAAGAGCACCGCGCCGGTGAAGAACAAGGCCGCGCAGAGCGGGAACGCCACCTCCAAGAAGGAGGCCGACGCTCCCGCCCAGGAGTACGGCTACTGAGACCTAGTGGGCGAGGCCCGGCGGTCGCTCTTCACGAGCGGCGGTCGGGCCTTTTTCATGCTTCGGCCGTCGCGAGCCGTCGGGAAGGGGGTCGACGACCGTTGCGCTGTCGGCCCGGTCCGTCACCACGTTCTCCTCTTCGTCCTCCGGCAGCAGCACCTTGTGCCGCGCGGGCAGGAACGCGATCAGCAGCCCGAGGGCGGCGAGGCCGAGGTGCAGCCAGTTGTCCGTCGCGTTGAGGTTGAACGGGTTCCCCGCCTCTGATACCGGATTCGTCGAAACGGTCCCGGCGATCATCAGACCCCAGACGAACAGCGCCCCGAAGGCGGCGAACGTCAGGAGACCGAAGACCCTGGACCGGCCCGAGCCGAAGGTCAGCAGCAGACCGATCACGCCCAGCACGACGAACCCGAGGTTGTAGAGGGGATTCACCGAGAACCCGAGCACCGTCTCGTCGCTGCGACCGGCGAAATCGGCGAATCCGGTCCTGGTGAAGCCCACGATCCCGAACACCAGGAAGGCCAGGCTCGACAGCCCGGCGAGAACCTGCGCGGGCTGGACACCCGCCGTCCGGATACGAGCGCGTTGTGTACGTGCCATTGCTCCGCCTCCCAGAGTTGGCGACCTGATTTCAGGCTTGGGGGCCGGATACCCCGGGGCCCTCCTGGGCAAACCGAGGCGTCCGAACGGCCTAATCCGTGAACACGAACGAGTGATCCGGTCAAGAAGTCGTGTGGGCAAGGTGAGCGGAGTCTTCCTCCTGGTGGGGCTGTGCCTGGGAGCCATCCTCGCGATGGTGCTGCTTCCGTCGCCGCGGCCCGGCCCGGCGGCCGTCGTGGCCGCGGCGTCGGAGGACACGGTGATCACCCTCGAAGCGGAGCCGGAGCCGGTGCCGGTCGAATCCCCGCCCCCGTCCTCCTCGGTGGTGCCAGGACCACCGCCGAAGACCGTCGACATCGACGCACTCCCAGGCCTCGTCCCCGGCGGGCAGGTGAGCGTGGTCGTCTACGACCGCGCCGCCAAGAAGACCACGGTCTCCGTCAAGGCGGACCGGCCGTACACCTCGGCTTCGCTGGTGAAACTCCTCATCGCGCTGGAAGCGCTTCAAGCGGGCGCACCGGCGAGCAGCGTGCAGCGGATGCTCTCGGCCAGCGACGACGACATCGCCAGCAGGCTGTGGACGGCTTACGGTGGACCCGCCATCGTCACCCGCTGGGCGACCAAGATCGGCCTCGGCGGCACGCGTCCGCCCGAAGATCCCGGCCGCTGGGGCGACACGCGGATCACCGCCGCGGACGTCGCGAAGATCTACCGCTACCTGCTGGACCAGGCGGGCGCGGGGACGCGGACGACGATAATGCGGGCGTTGAGCGGCGCGACGGAGAGCGGTTCCGACGGCGTCCGGCAGTACTTCGGCATCCCGGACGCCGTCGGTTCCCTTCGCTGGTCGATCAAACAGGGCTGGGCGTGCTGCCGCGGCTCGCGGATCCTGCACAGCTCCGGCACCGTCGGCGACGACGATCGCCGCATCGTCGTCGTCCTGACGTCTCAACCGACGTCGACCACCTACACCGGCGCCGGCAGGCGGGTGACCGAGGTGGTGAAGGCGCTTCGACCAGCTATTGACGATGTGTAAACAAGGTGGGACAGTGGCCTCACGCCACTCTCTCGGGAGGTCGTCATGAGCACCGAGGCCCACCTGCCCGCCCTGGCCCCGCTCGGCCCGGATTCCGTCGCCTGGCGAGTGGTCGGCGACCGGAGACTGCTGCTCGGCGCGGGAACGGCGTTGCTGCTGCAGGTCGCGCATCCGGTGGTCGGCGCCGGCGTCCACGACCATTCGAACTACACCGAAGACCCGTGGGGCCGCCTCGACCGGACCATCGACTCCTTGCTGTGCCAGGTTTTCGGCGGCCGGGAAGCGGTCGCGGAGGCCGAGCGGCTCCGCGAGCTGCACAAGGCGATCAAAGGCGTCGACCACCACGGCGACCGCTATCACGCGCTGAACCCCGAGGCTTACTGGTGGGTGCACGGATCGACGTTCTGGACGACGGTCCGCCTGCAGGAGATGTTCATACATCCCTTGTCCCACACCGAAAAGCGCCACTTCTACGCGGAATGGCGGCGCCTCGGCCTGCTGCTCGGCCTTCGCGAGCACCACATGCCCGAGGACTTGGAAGGATTCGACGCCTATTTCGACGACGTCGTCGCGAACCGGCTCGAGGACAACCACACGGTCCGGGAACTGCTCCACTCGATCACCATGCGGGACACGCCACCGCCGCCGTGGTGGTTCCTGCCGGAGGCCTTGTGGCGCCCCGTCCGGCCGGTGGGCGGGAACGTGCTGACCCTGTGCGCGATCGGCCTGCTGCCCCAGCCGCTTCGCGATCGCTTGAGTCTCAAGTGGACGGACGCGGACGAGCGCAGGCTTCGGCGGCTTGGCACCGTCATGAAGGTGGCCGGAAACCGCGTTCCCGACCGGCTTCGGTTGTACCCCAGGGCATACCGCGCCTAGCTACTCGACGACGTCGACCAGCGCGCCCTTGGCGCCGGTGTTCGGCAACGGCCACGGTTTGACCCCGCCGCCGCCGACGATCTTCTTGTCCTGCGGCGCGCCCGGCGGCGCGGTACGCGCGCCGATCCACGCCAGCACGTCCGGGATCTGCGCCTTGAAGGTGTTCATGTTGTGCCCGGCGTCGGGGATCCGCCAAGTGGACAGCGTCGCGGGCGCGCGGACGGCGGACTGGAGCTGGTCGAGCGAGAAGCTCTCGAAGCTTTCCTTGTCCCCCGCGATCGCGAGGATGTCGACCGGCGACGGATGCTTCTGCAGGGTCAAGGTGATCGTGTTCGCGTCGACGATGTCCTGCCTGCCCTTGAAAAGGTTCTCCGTCTCCGCGTCGACCGAAGCCTTGTAGTAGCCGCTGACGCTCGCCGCCTGGCCGTACCACTGCGGGTGCCGGGTCACCAGGTTCATCGCGCAGTAGCCGCCCGATGACCAGCCCGCCATCGTCCATGCCTTCCGCTGCGTACTCGCGCCCAGCTTCTCGATGGCCCAGTCGCGGAGGTCGGCGCTCAGGTAGGTGTCGTTGGGAGCGCCGTTGACTTCGTCGACGCATTCGGTGTCGTGGCCGACCTTCGGTTTCCCGGTCGGATCCGGGATGATCACCAGGGTCGGCGGGAGCACGTGTTTCGCGATGGCTTCGTCGAGCCTGGCCGGCATCCCGTACGGGCCGGTGACCACTTCCGGACCGGACGGATAGTTCGGGATCCATTCGATGACCGGGAATTTGAGCGACCGGTACGCGGGATCGTAGTACTGGGGCGGAAAATACACCGAGACGTCGCGCGTGAGGCCGGTGCGCTTGCCGGTCACCGTCATGTGCACGACGGAACCCTTGCCCTCCTTGGCCCGCATCGCTCCGGCGTCACGCAGTTTGTCGAGGTCCGAGCCGTTCTCGCCGGCGACGGCGTCGACGTTTTCCGCCGAGTACACGCCGGTGCCGAACAGGGCGCCGACCGTCGGGAAGAACCCGCCGATCATGTTCCCGCCCATTCCGGTGCTGACCACGATCAGCACCACCGCCATGAGAATGGTGGCGCTGCGGCCGAGAAGCTTGCGGCGCCAGCGTTCCCAGAAGAACGGTACGGCGATGATCGCGAGCAGGGTCAGCACCACGACGATGACGAGGTTCAGTGTGGAATCGAGCCGGATGGCACTCAGTCCCAGTCCCATGGCGATCGTGTCCCTCTCCGGCGGCGGCACGCCCCCGCACCGCGCTTCCCACATCTGGATCAAGAGACGTGCGACCACCGGAAAGTGTTGTCCAGGGTGACGGGTGTCACCCTGGACAACTCGCTCAGCCTTCGAGTGCGGCGCGCAGCACCCCGATCGCCTGCGCGATCGCGGCTTCCGCGGCTTGCGTTCCGCGCAACGTGTTGAGCATGACGAAGTCGTGCACGATGCCCTGGTATCGCACGGCGGTCACCGGAACTCCGGCCTGACGCAGCTTGGCGGCGTACGCCTCGCCTTCGTCGCGCAGGACGTCGGCCTCGGCGGTGATCACCAGCGCGGGCGGCAAGCCCGCGAGGTCGTCGAGGCTCGCCCGCAGCGGCGAAGCGGTGATTTCCGCGCGCTGCGCCGGATCGGTCGTGTACTGGTCCCAGAACCACTTCATGCCGTCGAGGGCGAGGAAGTAGCCCTCGGCGAACCGCCGGTAGGACTCGGTGTCGAAGTTCGCGTCGGTGACCGGGTAGAAGAGCACCTGC
Organism: Amycolatopsis sp. NPDC057786; assembly: GCF_042797905.1. Lineage (NCBI taxonomy): Bacteria > Bacillati > Actinomycetota > Actinomycetes > Pseudonocardiales > Pseudonocardiaceae > Amycolatopsis > Amycolatopsis sp. NPDC057786. Next base: position 17,937 of record NZ_JBHVKW010000044.1, on the reverse strand, counting down.
TGCCGGAAGGCGATGTCGCCGCGCTGCTTCGCGAGCAGGGTCAGCGCGGCGGTCATGTTGCCGCCGACGGAGTCGCCGGCGATCGCGATCTTCGTGCCGTCGAGCCCGTTTTCGGCGCCGTGCTCGGCGACCCACTTCGCCACCGCGTAGCTCTGCTCGATGGCGACCGGGTAACGCGCTTCCGGCGAGCGGTCGTATTCGGGGAAGACGACGGCCGCGCCCGCGCCGACGGCGAGCTCGCGCACCAAGCGCTCGTGGGTGTGGAAGTTCCCGAAGACCCAGCCGGCGCCGTGGATGTAGACGATCACGGGCAGCGGGCCGGTCACGCCCCGGGGCCGGACGATGCGGACCTCGACGCCGTCCACGTGCGTGGTCTCGACGTCCGCGGCGGGCAGTTCGACATCGCCGCCTTGGACCTCGTCGACGGCCTTGCGTCCTTCCTCCGGCGGCAACTGGAAGAGGAACGGCGGGGTGGCGGTGGCCTCCACGAAAGCCTGCGCGGCCGGTTCGAGGGCCAGGTTGTGCGGGTTGGCGGTCATTTCTGCCTCCTGGGTTCCGAAGTCGATGCGACAAAGGTAGCTCGCAACTCAGTTGCGCACAACTAAAATGCACTCAAGGAGATTTGGCTCACTCGAGTGGCGGTCTGCGGCATGATCGACGCACCATGGGGACGAGGAGGACCGATGCCGAAGGACAACACCGGATCGCTGTGCCTGGACGATCAGCTGTGTTTCGGGCTCTACGCGGCATCGCGGGCCGTGACCGCGCTCTACCGCGTGGTACTCGACGATCTGGGCCTGACCTATCCGCAGTACCTGGTGATGCTCGCCCTCTGGGAGGAGGACGAGCGGCTCGTCAAGGAACTCGGCACCGTGCTGAACCTCGACTCCGGAACCCTGTCGCCGCTGCTCAAGCGGCTGGAGAAGTCCGGGCTGGTCGAGCGCGTCCGGCAGGCCGACGACGAGCGGTCCGTGCGCATCAGCCTGACCGGGGACGGCGCCCGGCTCCGGGAGCGCGCGAGCGGGATCCCGAAGATCATCGGCGACGCGATGGGCCTCGACGCGGCCGGTCTCGCCCGCACCCGCGCGGAACTCGATCGCTTGACCGAATCCGTGAACGCCTACCGCGAGGCCTACGTCCCGGCCGGTTAGCATGGAATTTCCGGCGCGGACAAAGGGATGACGATGATCGATCACGACGCGGCGCTCAAGGCCGTCGAGAACAGCTTGGACCGGCCGTCCGCGGCCCGCGTCTACGACTACTTCATCGGCGGCGACACGCACTACGCCATCGACCGCAACTTCGCCGAGAAGGTGCGCGAGCGCCTGCCGCTCATGGGCGACTACTGCAAGACCAGCAGGCAGTTCCTCGGCCGGGCCGTGCGGCACTGCGCCGGACTGGGCATCCGCCAGTTCGTCGACATCGGTTCCGGCCTGCCCACGGCGGGCAACGTGCACGAGGTCGCCGACGAGGCGCGACCGCAGGAGGACACGCACGTCCTCTACATCGACAACGAGCCGATCGCGCTCGCGCATTCGACGCTGCTGCTCGCCGACACCGCGGACCCGGAGCGTCACCATGCGATCGCCGCCGACCTGTTCGACCCCGAAGACCTCTGGGAGCGGGTGATGGACTCCGGCATCATCGATGTCCGGGAGCCGGTCGCGCTGGTGGTCAACGCGGTCATGCACTTCATCAAGGACGAGCAGGACCCCGACGGGCTGCTGGACTTCTACCGCGACCGGCTCGCGCCGGGTTCACTGCTGGTGCTCTCGCAGATGACCAACGAGAACCCGGCCAACGAGGACGAGAAGCAGGCGCTTCTGGACCTCCTCAAGTACTACGAGACCACGACCAACCCCGGTTTCCTGCGCACCATGGACGAGTTCCGGCGGTTCTTCGGCGGCTGGCCGCTGCTGGAGCCGGGCCTGGTCTACGCGCCGGCGTGGCATCCGGACGAGAAGACGATCTTCGCCGCGAACCCCTCGGAGTCCCGCGTCATCGGGGGTATCGCCCGCAAGCCGTAACACTTGTGACCCACGTCGCCTTGCCGTGCAACTAGGTGCATATGAAACTAGGTGCATGGCACTGGAGCACGCGATCCTGGTCTCACTGTCCGAGCGGTCCGGCTCGGGCTACGAGCTGACGCGCCGCTTCGAGAAGTCCATCGGGTTGTGGTGGAGTGCCACCCACCAGCAGATCTACCGCGTCCTGAAGCGGATGGAGGACGCGGGCTGGGTCGCCGTCGCGTCGGTCGCGCAGTCCGGGAAACCCGACAAGAAGGTCTACACCGTCGGCGACGCGGGGCGGGCCGAACTCGCCCGCTGGCTCGCCGAGCCCGATCCGTCGGCCACCGCCAGGGAGCTCGCCGTGAAGATCCGCGGCGCCACCCTCGGCGACCCGGCCGCCGTCGCCGCCGAGGTCGCCCGGCATCGCGACGCGCACGCGGCACGACTCGACGCCTACCTGCTGATCGAGAAGCACGACTTCCCCGACCCGAGCGTCCTCAGTGGACAGTCGTTGCATCAGTTCCTCGTGCTGCGCGGAGGAATCCGAACCGAACAGGGTCACGTCGAGTGGCTCGAGGAAGTCCTCCGGGCATTCCACCACGATGCGTAAGGACCAGCGATGAGCCCGTACCCGAACCTGCTGTCCCCTCTCGACCTCGGCTTCACCACCCTGCGCAACAGGGTGATCATGGGTTCGATGCACACCGGCCTCGAAGACAAGGAAGCGCATTTCCCGCAACTGGCCGAGTACTACGCCGAACGCGCCCGCGGCGGCGTCGGGCTGATCGTCACCGGCGGCTTCGCCCCGAACCGGACCGGCTGGCTCCTGCCGCTGGCGTCGAAACTCTCGACGCGCGCGGAAGCCAAGGCGCACAGGCGACTCACCGATCCGGTACATGAGGCGGGCGGCAAGATCGCGCTGCAGATCCTGCACGCGGGCCGGTATTCCTACCATCCGCTGAGCGTTTCCGCGTCGGGCATCAAGGCGCCGATCAATCCCTTCAAACCGCGGGCCCTTACCGGATACGGCGTGCTGCGCCAGATCCGCGCGTTCGCCGATTGCGCCTTCCTGGCCAAGGAAGCGGGCTACGACGGCGTCGAGATCATGGGCTCCGAGGGCTACTTCATCAACCAGTTCCTCGCCGAGCGGACCAACAAGCGCACCGACAAATGGGGCGGCAGCGCGGAAAACCGCCGAAGGATCGCCGTCGAGATCGTGCGCCGTACGCGCGAGGCGGTCGGCGAGGACTTCATCATCGTCTATCGACTGTCCATGTTGGACCTCGTCGAAGGCGGACAGCGCTGGGAAGACGTCGTCGCGCTGGCCAAGGAGGTCGAAGAGGCGGGCGCGACGATCATCAACACCGGCATCGGCTGGCATGAGGCGAGGGTGCCGACGATCGTGACGTCCGTGCCGCGCGCGGCGTTCACCTGGGTGACCGGCAAGCTCAAACCGCACGTCGGGATCCCGGTGGTCACGTCGAACCGGATCAACATGCCCGAGGTCGCCGAGGAGGCGCTGGCGAGCGGCGACGCGGACCTGGTGTCGATGGCGCGGCCGTTCCTCGCCGATCCGGAATGGATCCGCAAGGCCGAGAGCGGGCGCGAGGACGAGATCAACACCTGCATCGCCTGCAACCAGGCCTGTCTCGACCACGCGTTCAAGCGCAAACTGGTGTCCTGCATGGTGAATCCGCGCGCCGGCCACGAGACGACGCTGACGCTTTCGCCCACGCGCAAGACCAAGCGCGTCGCCGTCGTCGGCGCGGGTCCCGCGGGGCTCGCGGCCGCGACCGGCCTCGGCGAACGCGGGCACACGGTCGAACTGTTCGAAGCCGACGACGAGATCGGCGGCCAGTTCGGGATCGCGCGGAAGATCCCGGGCAAGGAGGAGTTCGCGGAGACCATCCGCTACTACACGCGGCGGCTGGAGGTCACCGGCGTCAAGGTGCACCTGGGCACGCGCGTGGCCGCGGCCGATCTGATCGACGCCGGGTTCGACGAGGTCGTACTGGCCACCGGCGTGACGCCGCGGGTGCCGTCGCTCCCCGGTATCGACCATCCCAAGGTTCTGTCCTATGTGGACGTCGTCCGGCACGGGAAACCGGTGGGCGGCAAGGTCGCCGTGATCGGCGCCGGCGGAATCGGCGTGGACGTCAGCGAATTCCTGACGCACACCACCTCCCCGGCGCTCGATCTGGACGCCTGGATGGCCGAATGGGGCGTCACCGATCCCGAGCGGGCCGCGGGCGGGCTGACCGAGCGGAAGGTCGAGCCGTCACCGCGGCAGGTCTTCCTCCTGCAGCGCAAGAAGTCCGGCATCGGCGCGGGACTGGGCAAGACCAGCGGCTGGGTGCACCGGGCCGCGCTGAAGGCCAAACGCGTCGAGCAGCTCACCGGGGTCACCTACGATCGGATCGACGACGACGGCCTGCACATCACCGTCGGTGACAAGCCGCGCGTGCTCGATGTGGACAACGTCGTCGTCTGCGCGGGGCAGGAGCCGGTGCGCGACCTGGTGGACGACCTGCGCGCGGCCGGGCTGCCGGTGCATCTCATCGGCGGCGCCGACGTCGCGGCCGAACTGGACGCCAAACGGGCCATCGATCAGGGAACCCGCCTCGCCGCCGTTCTCTGACGAGTGGCCTCACAGATGGCAGGATGAACCCTTGTGCGGGACGTATGCGTGATCGGGCTCGGGTTGATCGGTGGTTCGCTGCTGCGCGCGGCGCATTCGATCGGCCGCACCACGTTCGGGGCGACGACCTCCGAAGCTGACGCGGACGCCGCCAGCAGAGCGGGTTTCGACGTGACGACGCAGGTCGAAGCCGCGCTGGGCAAGGCGGCCGAACGGGACGCGATGATCGTGCTCGCGGTGCCGCTGCCCGCGGTCGAGGAGGTGCTCCGGACCGTTTCGCGGGTCGCCGGGCACTGCGTGCTCACCGACGTGACCAGCGTGAAGGGCCCGGTGCTCGACTCGGTCCGCCGTCGCGCGCCGTACGCGAAGTTCGTCGGTGGGCATCCGATGGCCGGGACGGCGAACTCCGGCTGGAAGGCGAGCGACCCGGCGCTGTTCGGCGGCGCGGCCTGGGTGCTGGGCGTCGAACACGACACAGATCTGACCGCTTGGGCGGAGGTCGCCCGGCTGGTGCTGGACGTCGGCGCGCATGTCGTACCGCTGCCGGCGGACTCGCACGACGAGACGGTCGCGCGGATCTCGCATCTGCCGCATATCTTCGCGGCCATCCTGGCCACGATCGGCGCGCAGGGCGGGCCGCTGGCGATGGCGCTGGCCGCCGGGTCCTACACGGACGGCACGCGGGTGGCCGGGTCGAGCCCGGCGCTGGTGCGGGCGATGACCGAGGGCAACCGGGACGCGCTGCTGCCGATCGTCGACGAGGCGCTCGGGCGGCTGGGTGCCGCGCGGGGTTCGCTGGCTTCGACGGGCGGCCTCGCGGTGACGGTCAACGCGGGTCACGAAGGGGCGCAAGCGTTCGCGGCCGCCAAGGACGCGGAACGCGCGGGGGTCCGGGTCAGTCTGAGCGCGCCGGACGCGCGCGACGGCCTGATCGCGCTCGGCGAGCGCGGCGGCCGGATCACGGCGATCGACGGCGACACCGCGATCGGCGAGGTCTCTTGACGCGTTTCGTCCTCTGAACGCGGTCCTTGCACACGCAAGTACCGCATCCAGAGGACGAAACGCGGGAGGTCACCGGCCCTGCGGCGGGTTCTGGGGCGGGGTGTCGGGGGTGTCGTCGAACTTGTTGATGAAGCCCTTCGCCTTCTCGACCCCGGAGTCGATCTGCGAGTCGTGACCGGAGAACTTCGACTTCGCGAAGTCCGCCGCCTTGTCCAGGCCGCCCTCGATCTTGTCGTTGTGCTCGCGGAGAGCGTCGGTGGCCTTGTTCTTCAATTCGTCGAAGTTGATGCCCATGGCCACATCGTCACACAGGTACGGGCGAAGACGCCCCGGCGATCACCCGTCGTGGGGACGCTCAGAACGGCCGGTCGCCCACGATGGCGACGCGTTCGGCCACGCGCGCGTACGGGTGGTAGTCGTTGACGGCGTAGTGCTGGGTGGCGCGGTTGTCCCAGAAGGCCACCGAACCCGGCCGCCAGCTGAAGCGCACCTGGAACTCCGGGATATGCGCCCGGCTGAACAGGTAGCGCAGGAGCCTGTCGCTCTCGTCGCGTTCCATGCCGACGATGTGCGTCGTGAACGCCTGGTTCACGAAGAGGGTGCGCCGCCCGGTCTCCGGATGCGTGCGGACGACCGGATGCTCGACCGGCGGGAACGCGTCCTGGTGGCGCAGCAGTAGTTCCGGATCGGAGAAGCGGTCGAAGCCGGGGATGAAGTCGTGCACCGCGGTCAAGCCGTCGATCCGCTCGCGGACCTCTTCCGGCAGGTTGTCGTAGGCGGCGGCCATGTCGGCCCACATCGTGTCTCCGCCGACCGGCGGGATCTCGATCAGCCGCAGCACCGAACCGAGCGCGGGCTCGGGGCGGAAGGTGACGTCGACGTGCCAGATGTTCTCGAACGCGGGCATGCTCGCCGAGCGGGTGAACCGGGTGGTGTCCTCGGTCGCCCCTTTCGGGATGAACGGGTTCGTCTCCAGTTCACCCCAGTGGGCGGCGAAGGCGCGCTGGTGCTCCGAAGTGATGTCCTGGTCGCGGAAGAACAGCACCTTCCACTCCAGCAGCGCGCGATTCAGCTCGGCGTGGAGTGCGGGCGTCAGTGGCCGGGCGAGGTCGACGCCGCCGATCTCGGCACCGATCACCCGTCCCAGCGGGCGCAGCGCGAAAAGCTCGTACGGGCGTTCTTCGGCACCCTCCGGCAGGCGCCGCAGCAGCCGCGGCCCTTCGAGGATCCCGCCGTCGGGGACGGTCGCGGGGCGGAGGCGGACACGGTCGGGCAGTGCGATGGACATACGTGCTCCCTGGATTCACCGGTCGGATGACTTGGCGAGATGAGGAGCTACGCGGGCGGGGAACCCAAACGTCCACGGCGCAGGAGCAATGCGGCAATGCCTTCGCCGGCCGAACGTGTCGGCGCGGACTCCCAGTGGACGGACACGGGGCCATCGTGGGCGCGTTTTGGCGTGCGGTCAATACCGTCCACCGGACGGGACGATCATCGCCTCCGCTCGGAGGGGAAGCTGCCCGACCAAGTGTTCCGCTCCTCGCGTGGGCGCAGCGCCTCGGCCAGCACCCACTGTGAGTGCGTCGTGCCGCCCCGGCCGACCGGACCGAGCTGGAAGGTGACCCAGCCGACCCAGTGTCCCGTCGTCGTCGCCCGCCACATCCCCAGCAGCCCGGGGACGGTGCCGGTCAGATCCAGGCCGTCGGGCAGGCGGGTCTTCACCGCGCCGACGGGGTACACCAGCTTGAGATCGACCCAAACGGGCTGGTTGGGCCGGACCATGTGCAGGTGACGCGGCCCCGGCGGCAGCGTGTCACCAGTGTCGAGCATGCGTCGATTATGCGTGAAAACTCGAACATTAGTTCGAGATGATGCTCACCCTCCCCCGTACGGGTGGTCGCATGGCTAGGGTCGGCGGCATGCTCGTCTGGATCAACGGCCCGTTCGGCGGCGGCAAGACGCAGACCGCGCACGAACTGCACCGGCGCCTTCCCGGCAGCGTCCTGTCCGATCCCGAGGTCGCGGGGTTCGGGCTGCAGCGGATGATGCCGCCGCGGCTGCGCGGCGACTTCCAGGATCTCGCCGCCTGGCGTCAGGGTGTTTTCGAGGTGCTCGACCTGGTGCTCGGCAAGCAGGACGGTCCGGTGATCGTGCCGATGACGCTGGTGGAACCCCGGTACTTCGAGGAGATCGTCGGCAGGCTGGCCGGCCGCGGGCACGACGTCCGGCACTTCGCGCTGCTGGCCGAACGCGAGACCGTGCTGCGACGGCTGAGCGAACGCGGCATCGTCCATTCCGTACGGCGGAAGGGGCGGCCACCGAAGCGCGAGAGTTTCGCGGTGTCGAAGCTCGACCTCTGCCTGGACCGGCTGAGCGGTGCGGAGTTCGGTGAGCACATCCACACGGACACGCTCACCGTCGCGCGGGTCGCCGATCGGATCGCCGCGTCGGCCGGGCTGACCCTTGCCCCGAACACGGACGGCGCGCTGCGGGGTTTCGCACGTCGCAAGTGGACGAGCGTCAAGCACATCCGGTTCGGCTGACGCTCAGGCGCGGCGGTGGTAGGGCAGGAACCGCCGGACCAGCCGCAGCGGCGCGCGTTCGACGAGATCGGGACCGCGCACGGCGTCGAAGGCGGCGCCGATCTGGTCGACGACGCCGGACAGCTGCTCGTTGTCGGGCATCGGCATCTCCGCCGGCTCCCGTTCTTCGCGAACGGCGGCCGCGAGTTCGGAGAGGGCGGCCGTCAGGAGGGCGATATCGGCGTCGGCCGGGGCCGGGGCACCGCGGCCGAGGGTGACGCCGACCTCGGTGACGGCGTCGGCGACGCGTTCGAGCCCGGCGATCACCGGCCACCAGGCGACGGCCTGCCGCCCGGCCGCCGAGGGTTCGACGACGACCTGCTGGAACGCGGTCCGCAGGTCGGCCAGCGCGCGGTAGGCGCGGCGACGCGCGCGGGACCGTTCCAAGCGCGCTTCGCCCGACGGCGCGAGCACGAGCCCCTTGTCGACGTATTGCACCAGGCTGTCGAGGCTGTCGGCGAGCCGTCCGCCGACCTGCGGCCGCCGGCTGCCCGGCCAGAGCAGGTAGCCGAAGAGCAGGACGATCGCGCAGCCGAGCACGGTGTCCACGAGCCGCGCGAGCACGACGTCCCAGCTTCCGGTGCTGGCGAGATCCATCTGCAGGATGATCAGCGGCGTCACGAAGGCGCTGAGGATGCCGTAGTTGCGGACCTTGCCGACCGCGACGCCGCCCGCGAACACGGCGATCAGCAGGACCAGCAGCCAGCCTTCGCCGCCCGCGGCGAGCACGGCCGCGCCGATGCCCACGCCGATCACCGTGCCGATGCCGCGCAGCACCGCGCGGCCGAACACCGAGCCGAAGTCCGGTTTGAGGACGATGCCGACGGTGAGCGTGATCCAGTAGGACCGTTCGAACGGGACGAGCAGCGCGACCACTTCGGCGATCGCGACGCACAACGTGAGGCGGAGCGCGGCGAACCAGGTGAGCGGGCCGGAGATCAGCGACCCCGCCCAGCCGCGAAGACGTTTGTGCCACGGCTGGATCTCGCGCCGTTTCCGGTTGTCGCCCTTGCCGATCCGGCCGAGCCCGGCGTAGAGCGCGGCGAGGACCGGGTCGGCGTCTTCGGGCGCTTCGGGCGGCTCCGGCAGTTCCTGGTTCGCGAGTACGGCCGCCGAAGTCGCGATGAAGTGGTCGATCACGTCTTCCGGGGCACGGCGGCCGGCGTTGACCATCGCGACGGACGCCTCGACGGCGGGGGTGCTGGCGGAAAGCAGGTTGAGCAACTGGCGGTAGGTGGCGTCGCGGCCCGACAGCCAGGAGCGCGCAGTGAGCAGCCGGTCGTACGCGGTGTTCATCGCGGTCGTGAGCTGGTGGCGCGCGACGCGGGAGGTGGCTTCGTCGGTCGCGGACAGCATCGCGGCGAGTTCGACGTAGACGTGCGCCACTGCGCCGCGTTCGGGGCTGGTGGCGCGGAAGGTCCAGGTGGCGAGCGCGACGAGCAGGCTCCAGGCCGCGCCGGCGCAGAAGTAGCCGAGGAGGACTTCGACGCGCAGGCCGGTGAGGTGCTGGCCGGTGCCGAGGACGCAGAAGACGAACATCTGGAGCCCGGCGACCGACGCGTTGCTGCCCGCCGCGCTGATCAGCGCGGACACCGCCGCGACCCCGACGACGACCGGGATGGACGCGGCCGGGATACCGCCGGTGATCAGCCCGGCGAAGTAGCCGAGGCCTGCCGCCGCGGTGGCGCCGCCGAGCCGCCGGGCGCGGTAGCGGTACGGGCCGGCGGATTCGGAGAGGACGGTGGGGAGGGCGCCGGTGGAGATGAGCGCGCCGACACCGATGTCGCCGAGCGCGTAGCCGACGGCCAGCGGAACGGCGAGGGCGAGGACGGCGCGGGCGACCATGTTCCACGGAATGGGAACCGGTGTGCTGCGGAGCAGCTGCACCAGCCAATGTGGTGCGGCGATCTCGCGGCGCGTCGTGCTCACGCCCCTATCTTGACTTATCCGTGGCTGCCGGAGCGGTTATCGTCGCCACATGGGCAAGACGTACTCCTTCGAGGTCAACCGGACGAGCAGCGCCTCGCCCGCTTCGCTGTTCGCGCTGGAGGCCGATGGTTCCCGGTGGTCGGAATGGGCGAAGCCGGTGGTGTTCCACTCGCGCTGGGCGCGGAAGCCGGACGCGGGCGGAGTGGGCGCCGTCCGGGCCGTCGGGCTGTGGCCGGTGTACGTCCACGAAGAGACGCTGGAGTACGAACAGGACCGAAAGCACGTCTACGGCTTCGCGGGTCTCGCGCCGCTGAAGGACTACCGCGCCGAAGTCTCGTTCACGCCGAACGCCTCCGGCGGCACGGATCTGCGCTGGGCGGGCCGGTTCACCGAACCGCTGCCCGGCACGGGCGCCGCCGTTCGCACGGCCCTGCGCGCCGTGATCTCGATCCTGGCCACCCGCCTGGTGAAACACGCGGAACGCCGCTGAGCGTCTCGCGAGTGGTAAGGACGGTTCTAGCCAAGGGTCTTCAGGTACCTACTGGCTCCCGGCCGCTGGTGATCCCGGGTCCGGTCCGACCTGGGGTTCTGGAGGTGGTGTCGCGAAAGCCACTTTCGGGGCACACACCGGTAGAAAATGGGGGTTAGGACACCCGAGGCACGGCGGGGGGCCCCCCCCGCCCCCCC
>NZ_JBHVKW010000044.1:0-7080 GCF_042797905.1 Amycolatopsis sp. NPDC057786 | reverse complement strand
GGGCCCTCCTGGGGTTTGTGGGGGTGTGTCCCCTAACCCCCTTTGGGGCAAACAAGCGGCCCCTAATGGGGATTGCGCGACACGGTCGCCAGGGCGGTGCCGGACCCGGCCACGGCCGACGTTGCGAAAGCCACTTTCGCAACCCTCAACGTTGCGAAAGTGGCTTTCGCGACCCCTCCGGCCAAGCCCGGCACCCAGCAGGACCCGGGCAGTACAGGAAACCCCGGTACCGAGTGGGTCGGGATCGGACGACTCGCGTGATCAGGCGGACGACACGCGTGGCTGGACGGACGACACGACCGCGGCCGGGGTTCCGCCGCGTGTCGTCCGTCCCATCACGCGAAATCGCCGGACGCGGTGAAAGTCCCCTTCAGCCCGCGCCCAGGCACAGGAAGGGCCGCCGCAGCGGATCGGCGGCGGTCGCCTGCGCGAGCGCCAAGGCGGGCGCGGTCCCCGAAGCCAACCGCCGGTGCAGGTCGGACATCGCGGCGGCGGCGGCCTTGTCGCCGACCCGCGCGATCGCGCCGATGACCGTCCGCGAACCACTGGCGAGCAGCGTCCCCGCGAAACCGAGCGCCTCCTCACCGGGCCGGATATGACTCATCGCGAGTTCGCACGCGGCCAGCACCACCCGTTCCGGCGGCTTCGCTAGCCGGGCGGTTTCGTGCGCGTACAACGGGCCGTCGACGAGCTCCAGCCGCGAGAACAACGCGTTCGCCGGTTCGTGCGCGCCGTGCGCGACCAGATGCGCCATCCCGGAACCGTCCAAAGCGGACAGTACGGCGTCGCTGGTCGCGTCCTTCCCGTCGACGAGACGGGCCTGCGGGTACACGGTCCGCAGGTTCCGCACCTCACCGACCGAACCCGGCACACCGGGCCCGCCGGCGAGCAGGACCGGGCCGGAGCTCCGCCGCCCGGACGCGGTCACCCAGGCGGTCGCCGACGGCGCGATCGACACCGGATATCCGTGCAGCGACGGCAAAGCACCCCACGGCAACGCGTACAGCGAGCCGATCGGCACGATGATCAGCTCGCGGTTCTCCAGCGTCTTCGCCAGCGACGCCGAGATCAGCTTGTCCAGCTTGTCCGCCCGGCGCCGCGCGGAACCGGTGACGACCTCGACCAGCGGCGCGGGCAGATTGTCCGGGGCCAGCGCGTCGAGGTCCGCGTGCAACTGCCGCGCGGTCTCGACGATCTCCGCGAGCGGCCCCAGCTTCAGCAGCCGGAACCGGCCGCGGTCGACGACCACCGCGTACAAGGTGTCGCGGTACCCCATCAGGCTGACCAGCACGCGATCGCCGAGCCGCTCCACCACCTCTTCGGGTGTCGAGACCGGGCGCGGACGACCCCATTGGCTGGTGTACCACCCGAGCCGCGTCGCCTCCCGCTGCAGACGGTCGTAGCGCTCCTCGAGCTTCCCGACCGGTTCGCCGGACAACCGCCGTGCCTGGATCGTGCCCTGCACGTGCCGCATTTCGTTGATGTGCCGGGCGAGCGCGGGATCTTCGATGACCGGCAGCGGTTCGTAGCGGTATACCTGCGCGCGCGTGCGTTCCAGCCACGCGAACAGGCTCTTCGCCCCGGCGCCGCTGCGCCTCGCCTTCTTGAGCACCAGGGTGAGCGCGAGTTTGCCCAGCTCCTCGCCGTGCGCCGCGGTCCCGCAGACCAGGTCGAGCCCGCCCATGCGGTCGCGGATCTGCCCGAGTTCCGCCAGCCCGGCCCGCGCCTGCGCGAGCGCCGAACGCGGCCGATGCGACGCCACCGCGAGTTCGGCCCGGCACAACCGCAGCTGCATGCGGTGGTCGATCGGCGTCGTCTGCCGCGGTTTCGGTACCTGCGCCAGGAGTTCCTGCGCGGCGACCGTCTCTTCGCGACGGATCAGCAGCCGCACCGCGAACATCCGGGCCGCGCCCGCTTCGTCGCGCAGGCCGAGCCCGGCCAGCCGGATGGCGAGATCGGCCAGCCGCTCCGGCAGTTTCGCGGACGGTTTCTTCTCCCGGTCCGCCAGTACCTTCACCGCGTCCGCGCGAAGCCTGGTCAACTCGGCGATCTCCGCCCAATGTCCCTTGCCACGACGGAGAAAACTCCGGCGGGCGGCACCCGCTAGTCGCTTCGCCAACGCGTAGTCGCGTTCCAGAATCGCGGCACCCGCCCTGGCGACCTGTGCCTCCGCCTCGTGCTGAACCGATCCGTTGCGGCGCAACTCCGGCAAGGCCTCGTCGAGATGCCGCGCCGCCTCTTCGGCGAGACCGGCGGTGAGCAGTGCCTTCGCCTGGTCGAGCCGCACCGTCGGCAGGGAACCCTGCCCATCGGTGACGAAGATCCTGACCGCCTGCTCGTAGTGCCGGAGCGCCTCGGGGATGTCGCCGAGCAACTGGGCGTGATCACCCAGGTTGTGCCGGATCTTTCCTTCGAGCATCCGGTGCCCGTGTTCGACGGCGATATCGAGCGCGGCGACGAGGTCGGCGTGCGCCGCGTCCGGATTGCTCATCTGGAGATGCAGCCAAGCCCGGTTCACCAGGTTCCGGGTGAGCAGAAGGCTGTGCTTCGCGGCTTCCTCGACGAGGTTCGGCAACGCGGCGTTGTACAGAGCGAGCGATTCGTCCAGGTGCCCGGACCTCATCAGCACCACGGCTCGCTGGAGCACGACGGTGAAGCTCAGCTCGCGTCGGATATCGCCTTCCGGCAACTGGAGCCGGACCTGTTCCGCTTCGGAGAGCCGGGCGAATCCGTCCTGCTGGGACGCGACCTCCGCCTCCGCGGCCGCCAGGCTGATGAGGATCCGGACGCGGATCTCCAGCCGTTCGACGTTGCCTGCCTCGACCGGACCGAGGCAGGACAAGCCACGCTGCAGCAGCCGGATGGCCGCGCCCGGTCCGTGATCGGAGGCGGCGGCCCTTGCCTGGCGATGCAGATCGGCTGCCGCCTCGGCTATGGGATCGACGGCAGGAAGAGACGGCGCGGGCACACGCACTATGGGAGCACACCCACGCCGCATAACGGAACAGCCGTCCGGTTACAGCACCACTGTCGGTGTCACGACGGTCCGGCGGCAGGTCACGTCACCGAGGTGGATCACGATCTGAGTGGTCCCCTGGGGCACGTTGTCCAGCACGAACCGGCCTCCCTCGTCGGCGGTGGTGGAACTCGTGCCGTGTTCGGCGACGCGAACCTCCACTCCGTACTCGCCGGCGGGCACGAGCCAGCCGTCGATCCGGTGCTTCTTGCCGATCTTGGTGAGGTTGATCATCACGGTCAGGTCGCTGACGGTGAAGGTGATCGTGCCGGTGTCGCTGCCACGAACGCCCGCGGTGGCGTCCATCCGTTCCCAGCGGGCGACCTCGACGTCGAGGGTTTCGAGCGCGAGCGCGAATTGAACCCGCTGCACCAGGTCTCCCGGTGGCGGGTCCAGTTCGTCCATGAAACGCCCGATATCGGCGAGCAAGGCCTCATCGCCCGGGGAGGTCATCTCCCCCGGCGTCCCGAGGTCGTTCATCGGCTTCCCCCTTCGTGGGCCAGCAGGTCGCGCATCGATTCGAGGCAACGGCCCCTGGTCGGGCCGACACTTCCGCGCGGCATACGGAGTGCTTCGGCGACCAGTTGGTATTCGGCCCGCCCGGCCAGCACGGTCAGCCGGAGGAGCTGCTGACAGCGGTGCGGCAGGCGGAGGAAGGCGCGCCAGACCCGGCGATCCCGGTCGGCGCGGACGGCTTCCTCCTCGGGGGCCGGGTGAGTGCTCTCCATGTTCTCGGCCACCTCGTCGGTCAGCGGAACAGGCTGAGCGCGACGGCCGAAGGGATGTTGGGCCTCGCGCCTGGTGGTGGTGATCAACCAGGCGGCGAGCGCTTTGGGGTCCCGAAGTTTTTCGAGCTGACTGAAGAGGGCGAGCCACACCGTCTGGACCACGTCCTCGGCGGTCAGGCGATCGAGCCCGTTCGCGCGCGCGACATGCCACACGAGCGGGGTCAGCTCGTGCACAAGTCTGTCCATCGCCTGGCGGTCACCGGCCCGCGCCGCGCGCATGCAGGCGGCATGCAGGTCGGCACCGGTCAGCCCTTCCCATGGCGGGTCTACCTCGGTCGTTTGCACGTCGGTCACCGTATCTGCCCCACTTCGGACGTGTCTTCGTGTCGGCGCTGGCAGTATCGCGGGCCCTTCGGGGAGAAGGAGCGTGCAAGAGGCTCTGGGATACATCAAGTCACTAACTTTTTTGTCGAGTTTCGGTCGTCCCCCTCGGTCTGGGGCGAAGGACAAAGGCACCGGCCGGCGCGAGTAGGTGTGGACTGCGCACCGGCCGGTCCTTTTTCCCTCCCCCCGGGCCCGCTCCCCAACGGGCCCGCGTCCGGGCGTCCCCCTCCCCCGAAGGAGCACCCGGAGGCAATGCCCGGAGGCCCCCTCGGCCTCCGGACATCACCTGTCTGCGTTAGTTCAGTTCACCGTCGGTTCGGTGCTGTTCGGGTCGTAGTTGCCGTCGGCTCCGGCGCCGGGACGACCCGGGACCGGCACGGTCGCCGGAATGGTCTTCTTGACCTGGGTCGTGGTCTCTTCGAGGTCCTCGGTGGCCGTGGCCTCGTCGTTGACGGGTGCGGTGTTGGTCTCGGTCGTCATCGGGTGTCCCTCATTTCCTCGACTGCTCCATAGGACGCAATGAGGCTGCCACCAGATACACGCAGAGCCAGCTTTTTCGCGGAAATTTCTTAATCTGTGGCAGGCGGGTGACCTGATCAGCGCTTTTATCCGGAAAAGGTGTCGCTGAGTAGCCGCCGGCTCACGTCCGCGAGTTGTCCGGCCCAGCGCCGGTAGCCCTCGGGGCCGGGGTGGAAACGGTCCTCGGCGAAGGTCGCGGGGTCCAGCATCGCGGCGGGCATCGGGACGTGGACGACGCCGGGCAGCAGCGCCAGCCGCGCGGCCGCGGCGTCGAGAACGGCCGACCGCGCGCCGAGGATGTCCCGCAATGGACGCGGCAGCGAGGGGAACCGGCCCATCGGCGGCACGCCCGCGAGCACCACCGGGACCCGGCCCACCCGGCGGCGTACGGCGACGACGAGGTCGAGCAGGTCACGCCGATAGCGCGTGGCCGAACGCAGTTCGATCGTGTCGTTGACGCCCAGCGCGATCACCACGAGGTCGGCGGGTTCGAGCAGCGGCAGCAGTTCCTCGCGCGCCACGCGCGCGTTGGCGCCGGTCTTGCCGAGTGCCTGCCAGGCGACCGCGCCGCCGTCCCGCGCGAGTTCGTCCGCGAGCCGCCCGGTCAGCGCCTCGGCGTGGGTGGCCGCGCCGACTCCGTCCACGGTGGACTCGCCGAGCACCGCGAGCCGCACCGGGCGGCCGTCACCCTTCACGAGGCCGGTGCCCGGCCCCGCGGCGCCGGGCAGTCTTGGCGTCGTACGGCGCACCCGGACGGCTTGCGCGAGCAGGATCGGGGCGAGCACCACCGCACGGCTGATCACCCCGCGACTCTACTTCCGCGTTTCGTCCTCCGAACGCGATCGTCGCGCACGCGACAACCGCATCCAGAGGACGAAACGCGGGAAGTCAGCCCTGGGCGATCGAGACCGTCTGGCGGACGAGCGAGTCGTCCGCGGCCGCCCGGAGCAGGTAGTCGGCGACGTCGGCGCGGTTGATGCGGTAACTCCCGCGGACGTTGCCGTCGGTGCGGGCGGCGATCGCGCCGGTATGCGGCCCGTTCAGCAGCCGCGGCGGGCGCACGATCGTCCAGTCGAGGTCGCTCGCCCGCACGATCCGCTCGGCGGCGACCATGTCCGCGAAGGCGTGCCGGAGGAACCTGCCCAGGATCGGCTTGACGATGCTCCTGGTGAAGAAGGCGTCGCCGTCGACGAACGGGCCGCTGGCGCTCACCAGGAGCAACCGCCGCGTACCCGCCGATCCGAGCGCGGCGACCGCGGCGTGCGCCCCGTCGGTGACGATGGTCGTCGGGTTGCGGTCGCGGGCGCCGAGGGCGGAGATCACCGCGTCGCGCCCGGACACCGCCTCGGTCAGCGCGCCGTGCTCGGACAGCTGGGCGACGACGACCTCCAGCAATTCACCTTCGGCGCTCAGGCGGGACGGGTCGCGGACGACCGCCGTGACGTGGTGCCCCGCGGCCAGCGCCTGCTTGACGACTTCGGAGCCGACCCCGCCCGTGGCACCGAGAACAGTGAGCTTCATGGTCACGCCTTCCTGGGTTAGTGAACACTCACCCACTATGGTGAGTGTTCACTAACCACTTGTCGAGCGAACGCTGAGAAGCCCTCAGGAGCGAACATGGGAAGCCGCGAGGAGATCGTCGCCGCGGCGGCGAAGGTGATGCGCGAGCAGGGCTACGCGCACGCCACGACGAAGGCCATCGCGCAGGCGGCGGGCTACTCCGAGGCGTTGCTGTACAAGCACTTCAAGGACAAGACCGAGATCTTCATGAGCGTGCTCACCGAGCGGCTGCCCGCGTTCGGGACGACCTTGGACGAGCTGATGAGGTCCGCGGCGGACAACCCGCTCGTGGAGAATCTCGCCCGACTGGCGCGGATCACGCTGGCGTTCTACCTGGAGAGCTTCCCCATCTCGGT
Organism: Amycolatopsis sp. NPDC057786; assembly: GCF_042797905.1. Taxonomy (NCBI): domain Bacteria; kingdom Bacillati; phylum Actinomycetota; class Actinomycetes; order Pseudonocardiales; family Pseudonocardiaceae; genus Amycolatopsis; species Amycolatopsis sp. NPDC057786. The sequence continues at coordinate 517 of NZ_JBHVKW010000044.1, read as the reverse complement.
GTCGCTGTTCTCCTCGCGGGAGCTGCTCGCGGCCCATCGGGACCGGGTCATGAGCCGGGCGAGCGGGCCGGACGTTCCCCTGGTGCGCCTCTCCGCGTACTTGGGCGAGGAGGTCCGGCTCGGCAGGGTGCGCGAAGACGCGGACCTGGACGCGGCGGCGTCGCTGCTGCTCGGGGCCTGTTTCCAGTACGCGTTCCTGGCGTCCTTCGAGGATCGCGAGCCGTCTGCGGAGGAGCTGGAGCGGTGGGCGGAGAGGCTGGCGGGCACGCTAGTGGTCGCGCTGGCCTCGTGAGTGGCGGTCCGGACACCTACGGCGGTCCGTGAAGGCGTCCTTGAGGCACTCTGGGTCCCTCAAGGACTTCACGGACTTCGTTGATCGCGACTTGCGTCCCACAGACATCAGCAGTCACAGCGACTGCGCGTGAAGGCCCTCATCCCGCGGCTCAGCCGAGGAAACTCGACCTTCACGCCTTCCCTCAGTACATGAAGGCCCCCTTCCTTGCGCCTGGCGCAAGGA
>NZ_JBHVKW010000043.1:0-61638 GCF_042797905.1 Amycolatopsis sp. NPDC057786 | reverse complement strand
CCCCGCATGCGACGCGGTGAAAGCTCCCTTCGCCGCGTGGCATGCGGGGAAAGTCCCCTTCAGCAACTATGCACTCGATGTATAGATAGTGTGTATAGTCGCCCGCATGTCCATCGGGAACACGCTGCTCGGCCTGCTCGAAGCCGGTCCGAAGCACGGCTACGACCTCAAACAGCTGTACGACAAGCAGTTCCGCCAAGACCGCCCGCTGCACTACGGCCAGGTCTACTCGACGCTGAACCGGCTGCTGAAGAACGGCCTGGTCGAGGAGAACGGCGTCGAGGCGGGCGGCGGCCCGGACCGGAAGCGGTACGCGATCACCGAGGCGGGCGTCACCAACGTCGAGGAATGGCTGAAAAGCCCGGAAAGTCCGTCGGTCTACCTGCAGAACACGCTCTACACCAAGGTCGTGCTCGCGCTGCTGTCCGGCCGCGGTGCGCAGGATCTGCTCGACGCCCAGCGGAGCTCCCACCTGCGTGCCATGCGCGAACTCACCGCCCGCAAAACCGACGGCGACCTCGCCGACCAGCTGATCTGCGACCACGCGCTCTTCCACCTGGAGGCGGATCTGCGGTGGCTCGAACTCACCGCCGCGCGCCTCGACGACCTCGCGCGCCAGCTGACGCGCTGATCTGGGGACCACACAGTGGAAACACCGTTGTTACACGGGCTCGGCCTGGAGAAGGCCTTCGGCCCGAACCAGGCGCTCGCCGGGGCGGGGCTGACGCTCGAAGCCGGCGAGATCGTCGCGATCATGGGCCCCTCCGGCTCCGGGAAGTCGACGCTCCTGCACTGTCTGTCCGGCATCTTGCGGCCCGACGCGGGTCAGGTGCTGTTCCGCGGACGAGACCTCGCGAGCATGTCCGACACCGAACGCAGTGCCCTGCGGCGTACCGAATTCGGCTTCGTCTTCCAGTTCGGGCAGCTCGTCCCGGAACTGAGCTGCCTGGAGAACGTCGCGCTGCCGCTGCGCCTTGGCGGGATGAAGCGCCGCCCCGCCGAGCGGATCGCGCGGACCTGGCTCGACCGGCTGGCGGTCGGCGACGTCGACGACAGCACTCCCGGCCAGGTTTCGGGCGGACAGAGCCAGCGGGTCGCCATGGCCAGGGCGCTGATCACCGAACCGTCGGTGGTCTTCGCCGACGAACCGACCGGCGCGCTGGACACGCTCAGCGGTGAGCTCGTCATGCGTTTGCTGTCGGAGACGGCGAAGCAGACCGACGCCGCCGTCGTCCTGGTCACCCACGAAGCGCGGGTGGCCGCCTACTCCGACCGGGAGGTCATCGTGCGAGACGGCCGGACACGTGAACCGGTGGTCACCCGATGACGGGGCGCGAAGATCTGATGCTGGGGTTCCGGCTGGCCGTCGGGGGCGGCCGGGGCTCGATCGTCAGGCTCGTCCTGAGCACGATAGGCATCGGGCTCGCGGTGGCGGTCCTCCTGATGGGCGCCTCCGCGGGCACCGTCAAGGAGAACCGCGACCAGCGGACGTACGCCGCTTCCCCGCGGTACGAACAGATCCCGGGCGTCGCACCGCTGAACTACCGTGCGACGACGACCGACTTCCGCGGTCAGGCGATCTCGCTCGTCCACCTCCAGGCCACCGGGCCGAACTCGCCGATCCCGCCGGGGGTGGACCGGCTGCCCGCGCCGGGTGAGGTCTTCCTTTCCCCGAAGCTCGACGAACTCGTCGCGGCCGACACCAGTGGCCTGCTGCGGCCCCGTCTGCCCGGCAAGCCGGTCGGGATCATCGATGCGGAAGCCGTGCTCAATCCGAATGATCTCGTCGTGTACGCCGGCACGGGCAATCCGCGGAACGGCGTCGCGATCTATGCCTTCGGTTCCCCTCCCGGTTACGAAACGCCGTTCGAACGGGGAATCCTCTCGCTGCTGCTGATCGGCCTCTTCGTCCTGCTCACGCCGGTCTTCATCTTCGTCGGGACGGTCTCCCAGCTCGGCGGCGCGGCCCGCGACCGGCGGCTCGCCGCGCTGCGGTTGGCGGGCTCGTCCCTCAAGCAGTTGCACCGGATCACCGCGGCGGAATCCCTCGTAGGTGCCGTGGCGGGCTTGATCGCCGGCGCCGCGGCGTTCCTGCTCTTCCGCGGCGCGGTGACGGACTTCCAGGTGGTCCGGTTCGGGGTGTACCCGGCGGACCTGACCCCGTCATGGCCGCTGGTGGTGCTGATCGTGCTCGTCGTCCCCGCCCTGACCGTGGCGGCGGCTTGGGCGGCCCAGCGGCGCACGGTCGTCGAACCGCTCGGAGTCGTCCGCGAAACCGTGCCGCCGAAGCGGCGCCTGTGGTGGCGACTGCTGCCGATCGTCGTCGGAATCGCTTTGATAGCCCCGGATTTCAGCGTCGCAAGCGAATTCGGCCGAATGACGCTGATCGCCGGCGCCGTACTGCTGATGCTCGGGATCCCCGCGGTGCTGCCCTGGCTGCTGGAGCGCCTCGCCGCCCGGATCAAGGGCGGGTCGCCGTCGTTCCAGCTCGCGATCCGCCGTCTGCGGAACGACAGCGGGACCCCGGCGCGGGTGGTCGCGGGTCTCTGCGTGGTGCTCGCCGGGGTGATCGCGCTGCAGAGCCTTTTGGCGGGCCAGGTGTCGCTGGCGGCCGGTTACCAGGAGAGGGCAGGCGACCGGACCACCGTCCATGCCGACGGCTCGGTGGCCGACCAGGCGATCGCCGCGATCCGCGCGGTGCCCGGCGCGGCCGACTTCCAGGTCATGCGTTCGATGCTCGTCGACGCGAACCGCGGGGACGGCGCCCTCGTCTCGTTCGCCGTCGCCGACTGCGCCACGATCGAAGCGACCACCACCGCGACCGGATGCCGCGACGGTGACGTGTTCGCCGATCCTGCCTCTCTCCACAAAGGACAGTCGCTGAAGCTCACCGACGACGACAAGAGGGAGTGGCCCTGGACCGTTCCGGCAACACCCCGGCCGCTGGAGGTGAAGCCTTCAGCGCTCGGCGAGCAACTCGGGGTGGACTTGCTCGCGACGCCCACCACGGTGGCGGGTGTCGACCTGGCCGCCGCGCCGGTCACGGTGAGCCTGCGTGGGACGACCGGGAATCCGGACTTCGTCGAACTGGTGCGAAACTCGGTGGCGCCCTACAGCGGGCAGATCACTGTGGCGTCCTCCAACGAAAAGCGGGTCTCCGACGAGGCCCGGATGGTCGACGACGTGCGGAACATCCTGCTCGGCGGCGCGTTGTCGATCCTGCTGCTGGCCGGGGTGAGCCTGCTGGTGCTCGCCCAGGAACAGGTCCGGGAACGGCGCCGGGCGCTCGGGGCGCTGTCCGCCACCGGCGTGCCGGTGCGGGTGATCGCCCGTTCCTTGTTGTGGCAGAACGGGATTCCGCTGCTACTCGGCATCGTGCTCGCGACGGTGACCGGGATCGCCGTCGCCGCGCTGGGCAGGCGGCTGTTCTGGGACGGGCTGTACGTCGACTGGTCCGCGGTCGGGTTGCTCGCCTCGGCGACGATCGCCATGGTGCTGCTGGTGACGGCGTCGACGATGCCGTCCGTGCGTGCGGCGGCGAAGACGGAGAACCTGCGCACCGAGTGACCTACAGCACCGCGCTCACGTCCCGGGCGGCCGCACGGAGTCCGTCGTGCGCCGCCCGGGTCGACCGCGGGTCGAGGGCGTTGGCGGCCAGGCGGAAGAGGACCGCCCGCAGGAGGAGCTGAGGCCATTCGGGCAGATGCGCCCAGCGTTCGAGGAGATCGATGGTGGCGCCGCCCCAGGCCAGCGCGTCGACCGCGACGATCGCGGCGCCCCATTCACCCGGCCGGTAGTACGGTACGAAATCGACGATGCCGGGGGCCGCGTCGCCGTCGAAGAGCACGCCTGCCAGAAGCTCCCCATGGACGACCTGGTCCGGCAGTTTGACCGGTCTTCGCGAACCGGCCAGCACCTCGAACCAGCGGCCGCCCTTGTTCTCGTCGAGGGACATTTCCGCCTCGCCCCAGGCGAGTTTGTCGGCAAGTGCCTCGATATCGGTGCGCCGTCCCAGGAAATCCGGCCGCGGCAGCCCGGCCGTCGCGCGATGCAGTTTGATCGCCGCGTGCACGACCTCGTCGTACCGGTGCTCGGCCGTGCCGGACACGAACCGGTTCGCCGACCAGCCGCCGACGATCCATCTGCCGTCGCTGGATCGGACCGGTTTCGCGACCCGCAGCCCCGGCTCGTCGACGGCTTCCAGCGCCCGCGCCGTCCACAGGGTCCGCGACTTGTCGACGACGGGTTTGAGCACGAGATCGTTGTAGCGCCAGGCGGTGGTGCCGGGCAGCGGTTCCGCGTCACCGGTACGTCCGCCGAACGCCGAACAGACGTGTTCCGGAGGGCTTTCAAGGGTGGCACGCACGGCTCGGCACGTTACCCCGTCTTCCGTGCCACGAACGAGAAGACGCGCTGGTCTTGAGTAGCGATACTCAAGACAGGATCGCTTCTGACCTGCCATTCTTCGACCGTGGTCCCCCGAACGGCTCAGCGCCGCCTCACCGATGGGCAACTCGCCGCGCTCGCGCTCGGCTCACTGTGGCTGCTCGGCACGCTGGGTGCGCTCACCGTGGGCTTGTTGCTCCCGCTCGCCGCGTTCCTGCACGTTCCCTGGATCGCGTTGCCGGTGCCGCTCGTGTCGATCGGCGTGGTCTACCTCATCGGTTTCGCGGCACCGGAAGCCTTTCCGGCCGTCGCGAGGCCTTGGCCGCGCTTTGTATGGGCCGTCGCGACCGGGATCTGCGGTGTTTTCGGCGCGATCTTCGTGCTGGAAGTGGCGGAGGCGTTCGACCCGTGGTTCGCGGCGCCGTTCCTCGGAGTGCCGGTGCTGCTCGTCGCGGGGCTGGTCACGCGTGACCTCCGAGTGCGGCTGGGCGCGGGTGTCCTCCTGGTCGCCCTGATCGCGGGCGGGATCGCCGTCCCCGCGTCGCTTCCGCCGGACACCCCCGCACGGCGCCTCGCCACGACCGGCGTCCCGCACGACCGCACCCTCGCCGCGGATCTCGGCCCCCAGCGACTCCCGACCAAGACGACCGAAGACTCCGGGGCGCTGATCGTCGAGTACGCGCCTCAGCTGTGGATCTCGCCCGTCTGGACCTTCGCGACCGACGCCGTCGAGAGCTGCGAGACGTCGGTGAAGACCGCTTGGCGCCTAGAAAACGCGACGTGCGCTCAAGTCGGCGAAGGCGAGTTCATCCGGCGGAACGCCGATCGGATCGAGTTCATCCAGCGGCGTGGCGCCCTGTCGGTGCACCTCGCGGGCAACCACAACTGGAAACCCGGGGAACTCCGCGAACTGGCAGGGAAGACCCATCCGCTGACCGACGCCGAGATCATCGCCTCCGTGCCGAAGTCGCCCCGAGGGAACCGGACCGATGTCGTCGCGGGGTTCGCGACGTTCGTGCGGGCGATCTTCGTGGGCCGGTCCGTCGGCTACTGAGGGGAGCAAGGGACCTTTGCTACCGCCTCGGTACCCGCGTTCCGTGAAGGCCTCCTTGAGGGACCCAGAGTCCGTGAAGGCCTCCTTCACTACCGTCAGGGTAGGCAAGGAGGCCTTCACGGCACCGCCAAGCCTCAAAGAGAGCAAGGGACCTTTGCTAGCGTTCGTTAGCGCACTAACTAACGACAGCAAAGGTCCCTTGCTCTCTTTCCGCTGGTCAGCGGGCTGAAACCTCAGTAAGTCGGCAGGCTCTGGTCGATCTGCCGCGCCCAGGCCAGCACGCCGCCCCCGAGGTGGGTCGCGTCCTTGAACCCGGCCTTGTGCAGCGCCGCGAGCGCCTCCGCCGAACGCGCACCGGACTTGCAGTGCAGCACGATCGGCTTGTCCTGCGGCAGTTCCGCCAGCGCCTCGCCCGAGAGGATCTTGTCCTTCGGGATCAGCGTCGCGCCCTTGATGTTCACGATCTCGTACTCGTGCGGCTCGCGGACGTCGATGAGGGCGAAGTTGTCGCCGTTGTCGAACTTGGCCTTGAGCTCCGCCGGGGTGATCGTGTGCCCCGAAGCAGCCGAAGCGGCTTCGTCGGACACAACACCACAGAATGCTTCGTAGTCGATGAGCTCGGTGATCTTCGGAGTCTCCGGATCCTTGCGGATCTTGACCTCGCGGTACTTCATCTCCAGCGCGTCGTAGCTGACGAGCCTGCCCAGCAGCGGCTCACCGATGCCGGTGATCAGCTTGATCGCCTCGTTCACCATGATCGAGCCGATCGACGCGCACAGCACGCCCAGCACACCGCCCTCGGCGCACGACGGCACCATGCCGGGCGGCGGCGGCTCGGGGTAGAGGTCGCGGTAGTTGAGGCCCTTGCCGTTCGGCGCGTCCTCCCAGAACACGCTCGCCTGCCCCTCGAACCGGTAGATCGAGCCCCACACGTAGGGCTTGCCGGTGAGCACGGCGGCGTCGTTGACCAGGTAGCGCGTCGCGAAGTTGTCGGTGCCGTCGAGGATGAGGTCGTACTGCTCGAACAGCTCCAGCGCGTTGGACGACTCGAGCCGGTCGGTGTGCAGGTGCACCTTGACGAACGGGTTGATCTCGGCGAGCGACTCCTGCGCGGACGCCGCCTTCAGCTTGCCGATGTCGGACTGGCCGTGGATGACCTGGCGGTGCAGATTCGATTCGTCGACCTCGTCGAAGTCGACGATGCCGAGCGTGCCGACCCCGGCCGCGGCGAGGTACAGCAGCGCCGGGCTGCCGAGGCCGCCGGCACCGATGACCAGCACCTTGGCGTTCTTCAGCCGCTTCTGCCCGGTCATCCCGACGTCCGGGATGATCAGGTGACGGCTGTACCGGGCCACCTCTTCCTTGGTGAGCTCGGCGGCCGGCTCGACGAGCGGCGGCAGCGTGCCTGACATCGGGTCCTCCATCTCGCGTGGATCGCGGGTCGCATCCCAGTATCTACAACACGGAAAGGCCCGAACGCCTTCCCCTGTTCCAGACCCTGGGATATTCCAGCTGATGAGACGGCGCGGACTAGGGTGTCTGATTCGGCCAGGAGCCCGGCTTGCAGACCTTTCCGTCCGCAGGCACCTTGCCGCGGTCACCGCCGGGAAGATTGTTCAGCTGCGCCACGAAGTCGTTGGACACGCCGAACGTCTGCTGCATCATCACGGGCGCGATCCCGCCGTTCTCCTTGCAGCCCACATGCTTTCCGCCGAGGGCGTGCCCGACCTCGTGATTGATGGCGTACTGGCGATACCCGGTCATGTCGCTCTCGAAGGCCATCGCCCCCCGCACCCAGCGGGCGAGGTTGATCACCACGCGCTTGTCGAAGCTCGCGCGGTAACACGAGGTCTCGTAGGTGATCTGGAACATGCAGACGTCCGCGCGATGCGTCGTGTTCGGTGTGGTGAGGCTCACCCGGAAGCTGGGGTTCGGGTAACTCGCATCGACGCGCTGGAGCGCCTTCTTGCCGTCCCACGTCCAGCTCTTGGGGTTGGAGAGCGTGCCCTCCACCATCGTGGCGAAGCTGTCGTCACCGCTGTAGCTGGATGGATCGATGCCGTCCTCGACCTCGACGGTGTACGTGTACAACTGGCCCGTCCCGACCTTCTCGCCCTTGCCGGGCACCACGTGATAGGTGCCCTTGCCGGACTCGGTGTAGGGGCCGCCCTTGGGCAGGTCCGCGGTCGGGATCTTGAGGTCGACCGGTTTGGCCGGGTTCTCCGGGAGGACGTCGCCGCCCCCGTCCACGCCCGCGCCCGGCTCGCCGCCGTTGCCGGCGGACCCGTCGGATCCATCCGCCGAAGCGAGACTCGCCCCGTCCGTGGCGATCGGCTCCGGCGGGCCGGTGGCGGTGTTGAACACGACCAGTGCGGTGATCACCACGAGGATCGGCAGCGCGTACACGCGCCAGCCGTAGGTCTTGGCGAACTGGCCGATGCCGCCCTTGCCCTTACGCGCCTTGGACTTGGCCGCGCCCGGCTCGTGCGGCTTCCAGGACGCGCTGAGCGGCTGGGCACTCGTCCGGCGGCCGCCGGGGCGGTAGCGGTCCTCGTCGAGCCGCTGCGACGGCGGCGGCGTCGGCCGGTACTGGCCGGTGCGCGGTGCGTCGGAGGGCCGAGGCTGGGTACGCGGCGGTCGGCGACCGGAGGCGGAGTACTGAGACCGCCGTCCTTCGCCCTGCGCGCCTTGCTTTACCCGGTCCACGCGCACCAGGGTGCCATAACCGAACTGTGATGTTGTGAGCGACCGGCGCTTCGCGCGGCGTGTCCCGCCCACCCGAATGGGCTACCAGGTGCCCGATTCGACCGATTCCCACATCCCCAAAACAGCCTTCGCTACGACATTCGGGCGTTCCATCTGCGCCACGTGGCCGGTTCGGGGCAGGACCAGCAACCGGGCGTGCGGAAGTAGCCGGGCGGTGCGCTCAGCGCGCCGGACGGAGATCACCCGGTCGTGCTGCCCCCATACGACGAGCGTCGGCGCGTCGACCATCGGCGCGACCGCCCACAGCGACGCGGGCCCGCGGGCGGACCACGTCCGAAAGATGCCGAAGGTGCTGCGCGCCAGCGCGGGAGCGGCCCATTCGAAGGCGGCACGAGCGCTGTGCTCCTCTTCTAGCTCGTCCAGCCTGCTTTCGGCGAAGCGGCTCGGATCGGCGAAGCACAGCTTGATGACCTGCATGGCACGTTCACGCGGGCCGAGCGCGGCAAGCTGCCGCCGGACCCTCGGGCCGATCAGCGGCAGGTACGCGAACGCCATCCGCGGATCGGACAGCCGTTTCATGCTGGGCCGGAGATCCGGCATCGCGGGCGAGATCAGCGTCAGCGTCTTCACCAGCTCCGGACGGCGGGCCGCGACGAGCAGCGCGACCGCGCCGCCCATCGAGTTGCCGAACAAGTGCACCGGCCCCGCTTCGAGGCTCTCGATGTGGCTCGCGACGATCTCGGCGTGCGAGTCGAGGCTGAAGTCGAACGTACCGGGCGGCTCCGAATAGCCGAAACCCGGCAAATCGACCGAGGTGCCGCCCGCCTGGGGCGCCAGCAGCGCGGCGAGGTCGGTCCAGTTCGTGGACGAACCGCCGAGCCCATGGACGTAGACGGCCGTCTCCGGGCCGCCCGGCGTCCGGCGGATGTGCAATTTCACCCCGGCGACACCTATTGTTTCCCCGGGCCAAGGGGGCGGCGCGGGGTCCAGTGACGGCAACGACCTGCGCGAAAGCGGCACGTGGGTCAGCGGCGGCCGGCCCCCGGCGGCACGGGAAACTGGAGAAGACACAGCATCAAGGATGCCTGACCCTTGGCGGTCCGGCTGTACCGGCGAGTAATCTCGACCTCACTTCACGCGGTGGTGACCCCGCCTCGTGAAGCGCCGCTCGACTGCGCTGGTGATGCGTTCTCGGCGGAGACGAGTGCCTCGAACTGGAGGAACGATGACAGACATGGCGCGACTGCAGGCCCGAGGTGTCCGCCTGCCCAGAACGGAACGCCGCGCCCAGCTGCTGGCCGCCGCGCAGCGGGTGTTCGCCGCGAACGGATACCACGCCGCCGCGATGGACGAGATCGCCGAAGAGGCCGGAGTCAGCAAGCCGGTCCTCTACCAGCATTTCCCCGGCAAGCTCGACCTCTACATCGCGCTGCTGGAGAGCCACGTCGACGAACTGGTGCGGCGGGTCAAGGACGCGCTCGACTCCACGACGGACAACAAGCAGCGCGTGCCGGCGACCGTCGGCGCGTTCTTCGACTTCGTCAACAACGACGCCGGCGCGTTCCGCATGGTGTTCGAGTCCGATCTGCGCGGCGAGCCCGCCGTGCAGGAGGCGGTGGACCGGGCGACGTCGGCCAGCGTCGACGCGATCACCGAGACCATCACCGCCGACGCGGGCCTCGACGAGGACAAGGCCCGGCTGCTCGCCGTCGGCCTCGTGGGCCTCTCGCAGGTCAGCGCCCGGTTCTGGCTGGCGCACCACAAGTCGATGAGCCGCGAAGAGGCCGTCGCCCTCACCGCCAACCTCGCCTGGCGAGGCATCGGCGGTGGTTTCCCGCTGCAGCACTGACCCTCGTTTCGTCCTCTGAATGCGGTCCTTGCGCGTGCAACTACCGCATTCAGAGGACGAAATGCGTGGGGTTACTGGGGCAGGAGCTTCTTCAGGCGGTCGGCGGCAAGCTGGGCCTCGGCGACGACCTTCGCGGTGTCGATGCCGACAACGCGTCCTTCGCGCTTGAGGGCGCGGCCGTCGACGAACACCCACGAGACGTTCGCGGGCTGGGTGTTGAAGACCAGCTGATTGACCCAATCCACCTTCGGCGCGAAGTTGACCGCCTGCGCGTCGACCAGCTGGAGATCCGCCCGCTTGCCCGGCGTCAGCGACCCGATCTCCTTGTCCATGCCCAGCGCTTCCGCACCACCGAGGGTCGCCATGCGCAGGACGTCCGCGGTGGTCGGGTAGACCGCCGGATCCGTCGTGGTCGCCCGCTGGAGGCCGACGGCCGCGCGCATCACGTTGAACATGTCGCTCGTGTCGTTGGTGCCGCCGTCTAGGCCGAGCCCGACCTTCATGTTCCGCTTCTTCATCTCCGGCAGCCGGATCACCCCGGACGCGAGCCGCATGTTCGAGAGCGGGTTGTGCGCCACGCTGACCCCGGCGGCCGCGAGTTCGTCGAGGTCGGCGTCGGTGGTCTGGATGACGTGGTTCGCCACCAGCCCGGGATGCAGCGCGTTCGCCCGCCGGAGCGCGTCCATCTGCCCCGCGGTCAGGTCGGCCTTCGATTCGAGCAGGTGGACGTTCAGCGAGACACCGAGTTCGCGCGCGAGCTTCTCCGAGGCCTCGACGCTCGGGAAGTTCCCCGTGGACGGATGTGTCCCGATCTGCAGGCGTGCCAACGGGTTCGGGTCGATGACCTCGCGCTTCACGCGGCGGATCTCGTTCTGCAGCGCGGGATCCGTGGTGCCGTTGTAGGAGTACAGGAAGCGCAGCTTCGACTCGCCGAGCGCGCGGAGACCGCCCTTGGCGAAGTCGGTGTTGAAGGCGTGCGACCAGTCGGTGACCGTGGTGATGCCGGTCGAGACGACGTCGGCCGCGGCGAGTTTCGTGCCCGCGTACGCGTCCGCGTCGGTCACGGGCGCGCGGTACAACGGGATGACGCATTTGCCGAGCCAGCCGATGAGTTCCTTGTCGGCCGCGCAACCGCGGATGAGCGACTGCCACAGGTGGTTGTGCAGGTCGACGAAGCCGGGCAGCACGATCTTGCCGCGGCCGTCGACGACTTTCGCGGAGCCCGCGTCGAGGTCCTTGCCGACCTGCTTGATCTTGGTGCCTTCCAGCACGACGTCGGCATCGGCGAGGGCGCCGAGCGGTCCTTCGCCGAGGCTGGGATCCATCGTGAGCACCATCGAGGCGTCGCGGATGACGACGCGGCCGACACCGGCGAACTCGGCGTCACCGCCGGCTTCGGTGGTCTCACCGCCGAGATTCGTGAGCAGGGCCGCGCCGAGAACCGCGGCGAGAGTGAGGGTGAAGACGGACAGAATCGATCCACGCTGTTTCATCGTTTCAACTCCCCAGTCGATGAGATCACGTTAGCTCACCTGACGCGGACGCCCCGCAAAACGACCGCGACGGGATGCGCCAGCTGTCCGAGGTCTTGGCGCGGATCCTCCGCGTAGACGACGGCGTCGGCGGGCGCGCCCGGCACCAGCCCGGGCAACCCCAGGTACTCGCGCGCGGCCCACGAGCCCGCGGCGAGAGCGTCGTGCGGTCGCAGCCCCGCCTCCGCCAGCGCGCGGATTTCGTCGCCGACGCCACCATGCGGCCGGGAATCCGTGCCGGCGAGGATCTTCACGCCCGCCTCGGCCGCCGCCACGACCAGCGCCGGATGCGCCTCCGCCCCGCCGACGAACCAGCGTTTCCGCGGGGTGTCCTCGCGGTCCCGCACCCTCCCCAGCGCCGCCTGGAACACCGAAAGCGTCGGTGTGAGCGCGGTGCCGCGGGCCGCCATTTCCGACAGGTACGCGGGGTCGAGCCACATTCCGTGCTCGACGGAATCGACTCCGGCGGCCACCGCGGCTTCGCCTCCGGCGGCGTGCTGCGAGTGCACCGCGAGACGCCCGCCCACCGCGTGCACCGCCTCGACGACCGCGGTCAGGACGTCGGACGGCACGGCGTCGTCCCCGGTCTCCCAGTCGGCGATGACCTTCGCCCAGCCGGTGCGTTTCGCCTGCTCCGCGGCGAGCGCGGGCAGCTCCGCGTGCGTGGCGCGGCGACCCCAGCCATCGAAGAACTCGCCGTGCTGGGCGATCCATGGACCGGCGTGCACCGCGCGGGGCAGCCCTGGTTCGGCACCGAACCACTCGGGCGGCTCGCCGGGCAGCCCCGGCGAACGGATCATCGTGACCCCGGCGTCGACGTGCCGGTCCAGATCGGCGCGCAGGATTTCCTCGTCCATCGGATCGCCGGGCTCTTCGGCTCCGGGATGCGTGTGGGCGTCGACGAGTCCCGGCAGGAGCCAGCCCTCGGCCACCAGCTCCGCGCCCGGAACCGGATCGGCCGTCCAGCGGTCGCCGTCGGCGTACAAATCGACATACTCGCCGTCGGGAAGCGCGCGCCCCCGGACTCTGACGATCACGGTGTTCCCCTCGTGAGTGGTCGTCCCGACCCAACCACGATGGCCCCCTCGCGAGAAGAGCAAGGGACCTTTGCTACCGCTTTTGATCCATCCAGCGGCACCGGGCCCGGCCGGATCTCGGCTATGAATCGAACGATCACGTCACCGATCCGCGAGGAGTCACCCATGCCCCATATCGCGCTCGACGAGAACCTGCCCGGCATCACGGCTCTGTTCGCCTACCGGCCGGAGACGGCCGCGCCGCTCGGGCAACTCGCCGAGGTCCTGCTCCGCGGCCCGAGCAGCCTCAGCGTTGGCGAGCGCGAACTGATCGGCGCGGTCGTCTCGCGCGGCAACGACTGCACGTTCTGCTCACGCAGTCACGCCGCCGTCGCCGCCGAAGCGCTCGAAGGCGGCATGCCGGTCGTCGAAGCGGCCTGGAAGGACGTCGACGGCGCACCCGTGTCAGCGAAGGTGAAGGCGCTTCTGCACATCGCGCTCGCGGTCCGGGAAAGCGGGAAATCCGTGGGCGCCGATCTGATCGAGATGGCCCGCGCGGAGGGCGCGACGGACGTCGAAATCCACGACACGGTCCTGATCGCGGCCGCCTTCTGCATGTTCAACCGCTACGTCGACGGGCTGGCCACCCGCGCCGTCGACGACCAGGACGCCTACCGGGAGGCCGGGGTCCGGCTCCTGGAGCACGGCTACACGAACCTCTGAAGGGAGCAAGGGACCTTTGCTACCACCTAGGTACATGAAGGCCCCCTTCCTGTACCTAGGCGCAAGGAAGGGGGCCTTCATGTACTTGGCCTGTGACGCTTGGGGTTGCTGGGGCGATTCAGCGTTCCGTGAAGGCCCCCTTGAGGGACCCAGAGTCCGTGAAGGCCTCATTCACTACCTTCAGGGTAGGCACGGCACCGCCACGCCCAAAAGAGAGCAAGGGACCTTTGCTACCACTTGTCTCAATGTCGAGAGAAGCGGTAGCAAAGGTCCCTTGCTCCCCTTATTCAGACCCTCGCGGCGCGGCGGACGAGGGCGGCGATGCGGTCCGAAACCTCTTGCGCCCGTTCCTGCGGGAGCATGTGCCCGGCGCCCGGATAGCGCACGAACTCCGCCTCCGGCAGCTCGTCGGCGATGACCTTGGCGTGCGGCGGCGGGCAGAGCCGGTCCCGCTCCCCCGCGAGCACGACCACCGGTTTGCCTTGCAGCGCGGCCAGCGTGACCCGGCAGTCGTGCTGAGAGATCGCGTCCTGGAAACCCGCGACGCTCGCCGGATGCGCGCACAGCAACTGTTCCGCGACCGAGTCCACGTCGGCCCGCGCGGGCCGACGCCCGAAGACGAGCAGTCTGGCACCCGGCCGCACCACCGACAGCGGCAGCGGCAAGGCGTCACGGCGGTTCTTCGCGAGCAGCTTCGCGAGCCTCCGTTCGAACCTCGCCGCGCCGCTGCCCGCGATCCCCGGCAGGCCGAGGGTGATCCGGTCCATCTCACCGGACGACGTGGCGACGAACGCGACCCCTGCGACGCGCCGGGCCACGAGATCGGGATGTCTGCGGGAAAGTTCCATGATCGTCATACCGCCCATGGAGTGCCCGGCGAGCACGAGCGGTCCGTTCGGGACGCGATCCTGGATCAGCTCGGCGAGGTCGTCGGCGAGGGTGGCGATCGTGGCCGTCCCCGGTTTCGCCGGCGCGGAACCGCCGTGACCGCGCAGGTCGTAGCGCAGGATCCGGACCGAGTCGCCGAGGCGCGACGTCACGCCGTCCCAGGTCCGGTGGTCCTGGGTCCAGCCGTGCACGAGTACCAGGGTGAGTTCGGAGTCGGCGGGGCCGCTCGTCTCGACGTGCAGGGCGGTGCCGTCGCCCGTCACGAACCGGTGTTCCCGCGACGGGTCCCACGAGACGGCGTCGCGCTGCTTGACGCTCCTCATCGCTTTCCCGGCAGCAGGAAGGACTTGCGCCAGAAGTACATGCCCGGCTTGCCGACCAGCCCGGATTCCTGCAGGAACGGCATGATCTTCTCGCCTGCCCACTGGATGCTTTCGCGCCAGTGGGGGTTGTTCAGCGCGGCTTCGACACCGTCTCGCGGACGGATGCCGACGGCCTTGTAGACGTTCGGGTTGATGAAGGCCCGCGTCACGAAGTACGAAATGAGCGCGATGATGAACTGCTGGTAGACGATTTCCTTCTTCGACAGTTTCGCCATCCCGCGAGTCACCTCTTCGCGGGCGAAGGTGACGTGCCGGGCCTCTTCGAGGACGTGAATCCGGTTGACCATGCGCACCAGCGGCTGGATGTCCGGGTCGTTCATCTGCTCGCGCTGAAGCCGGTCGAGGACCTCTTCGGCGACGAGGATCGCGCCGTAGCGCGCGGGGCCGTAGCTGATAGTCGGCATCAGTTTCGCCAGCCGCCGCAGCCAGGGCACCGGCCCGTAGTTCGGGCAGCCGATCCGCGAAGCCATCCGCGCGAACATCGTCGAGTGACGGCATTCGTCGGCGATCTCGGTCAACGCGTACTGGGCGTGCGAGCTGGTCGGGTCCTCTTCGTAGACCTCCTTGAGCAGCATCTGCATCAGGAGGATTTCGAACCACAGCCCCGTCGTGGCGACACTCGCGACTTCGTGCTTGCCGAGTTCGATGCGCTGCACTTCGGACAGCGAATCCCACAACTCGGTGCCGTAGAGCGAAGAACGGTGGGCCGGGATGAAACGCTTCCCGTCGACGAGCGGGGCGTTCCAGTCGATGTCGACGTCGGGATCGTAGAACTTGTTCGCGGAGGACTTGAGCAGCCGCTCGGCCGTCTTCTCCCGGTCTGTTTCCTTCAGCGCCCGCGTCATTGCCGACACACCCCTATCTGTAACTCGTGGTAACAGTTACCTCTGGTAGCATGACTGGGGTGATCGAACGTGTCAAGCGCAACAGCAAGCAGTCGAGCAAGCACCCCACAGCGGGTGAGGCCGACACGGGTGACGCCCGTCGTGATCGCTGGCGCAAGCACCGGATCGCGCGCCGCGCGGAGTTCGTCGAGGCCGCCCTGCGCGCGCTCGACACCCACGGGCCGGACCTCGGCATGGAAGACGTCGCCGCCGAAGCGGGCGTCACGAAACCCGTGCTGTACCGGCACTTCGACGACAAGGCGGATCTGTACGTCGCACTCGGGCAGCGCGGCACGGAGATCCTCTTCCAGCGGCTGATCCCGGCCATCAACTCCGAACTCGCCCCGGTCCCCCGGATCCGGATGGCACTCGACGCCTTCTTCAGCGTCATCGAGGAGCACCCCAACCTGTACCGCCTGCTCGCGCGCGGCGGCCTCCAGGAGAAGGTGGTCGTCAAGGCCGACGTCGTCGCCGAGGACAAGGAACTGATCGCCACCGCGCTGACCGCGCTGCTCGGCGACTACATGCGGATGTTCAACATGGACTCCGGCGCCGCCGAACCGTGGGCGCACGGCATCGTCGGCATGGTGCAGAGCACCGGCGAATGGTGGCTGGACCGGCGCTCGATGGGCCGTGACAGCGTCGTCGAGTATCTGACGCAGATCATCTGGGCCGCGATCGACGGCCTCTCCCGCCAGCAGGGCATCGTCATCGACCCGAACCTGCCGCTCGAAGAGAACAAGGTCGTCCAGATGCGGAAGGAATCGGAGGCGAAATGAGCGAGCACGACGAAGACGGCTACTCCGGCGAAGCGGTCCTCGTGATCGACGGGACCGAGATCGCGACCACGGTCGACCTGAGGGGCTACTTCCAGCCCATCGACGGGTACTACCGCTGGTACGGCCGCGTCGCCACCAACGAGCAGGTGTCCGCGGCCGCGGGTGGCAAGAAGACCGCCGTCGAGATCCGCGCGGGCGAGTACAGCGCGAAGGGCGAACTCTCCGACCCGGACCCGTGGGACCGCTACCGCATCATGGGCACCAGCACGCCGCCCTTCTACGTGCCGACCAGCCTCGAAGAACTGAACGAACTCCACGCCTGAGCTCGTGAGTGGTAAGGACGGTTGGAACCGTCCTTACCACTCACGAGCCGGAGCGATCAGCCCCGCCGTTGAGCGGGCACCCGAGTACGCGGCACCACGTATTTCGGCCAGCTCGACAGCTTGTTCATCGCCCATTCCAGCGGCCCGCGCCCGACGAACTTCCGCCACAGCACCGCGGCGGTCAGCGCGACCACCGAGAACTCGACGAAGTGCAGCACGCTGAAGATCGAGTCGCCGTCGCTCTCGTCCCACAGCAGCGCGATCGCCACGAAATGCAGCACGTACGCGCTCAGCACCCGCCCGCCCAGATCCGAAAGCGGCCGCAGCACGCGTTCGAACTTCGGCATCAGCAGCTGGCAGCCACCGATCACCGCCGCCGCGATCCCGATCGAGATCAGCAGGTCGAACGGCGTGTACGAGGTCCCCGTCGGCAGTAGTTCCCAGGCCCAGCTGGTGGTGGGCGGCGTGCCGTGGATCCAGGTGTGGTGCAACCGCAGGAATTCCGGCGGCGTCATCCCCAGCTGCGCGGCGGCCGGTTCCAGCGAGCGGTACACGGCCTGCATGCCGCCGAGCGGCCCGGTCGCGATCCAGGACACGACATACCCGCCTACCGCGAGCGCGGATCCGCCGAAGAACAGCCGTCGGCACACGCTGCGCGAAGTCAGGTCCATCCGCCCGATCGCCATCCCGGCGAACACGTACGCCATCAGCGTCAACGCGGGGAAGGTTCCGGTGAGGACGAGAACGGTCGCGGCCTTCAGCAGACCGGTCGACGTGATGTCCTCCGCGGTCAGGTCCGGCGCGAAGAAGAGCAGGTCGCGGGGCAGAATCTGCGCCCTGATCAGATGCGAGAGCAGCGGGCCCGCCACGGCGACGACGACCGCCGCGATCGACAGCGCCTTCGCGCCCGCGCGCAGCCACGGGATCGCGAAGAGGAAACAGGCCCCGTAGTAGGCCAGGATCACCATGTAGCCGGTCTCGAGGCTGGTCAGCCACAGTCCCAGCGCCACCAGGAGCGGGGCACGGGTCGCCAGTTTGAGTGCGACGCGGGTCCGGTCGCGGCCCTGTTTGGGACGGCGGCCGCCGGACATCAGCGCGATCGAGACCCCGGCCAGCACCGCGAACAACGCCGCGGAATGGCCTTCGAACGGTTTGAACAGCACCCCGACGCCGCCTTTGGCGGGATCGGGGCCGACATGCACCGCGTACATGCCGAGTACGGCCAGGCCGCGGGCGACGTCGATACCGGTCAGCCGCCCCGCGACCCGTTTGCCTTGTTCGGGAACAGTGCGCACGCCGTCGACCAGCGCGCGGTCCATCACAGTGACGCCGTCCACCTCATTTCTCGGCTAGCCCCCTGCCGTCCCCGCCTTAGCGTGACGATCAAATCTGAGAGCTGGCTGAGACGCGGCGGTGACGCCACTGTGACATCCGACTACAACCCGATCGGGTTAGCCACCAACGGCGAAGCCGACCTTGCGAACGTCCGACGGCGCGATCTCGACGTAGGCGATCCGGTCGGTGGGCACGATGTACTTACGGCCCTTTTCGTCGTCGAGGCGGAAGATCCCGTCGCCGGCCCTCAAGGCGTTCGCGACCAGTTCCTCGACCTCGTCGGGTGACTGGCTGCTGGACACCACGAGCTCCCGCGGCGTGTCCTTGATGCCGATCTTGACCTCCACGTGGGACCTCCGCTTGAAAGTTCGAAAAATCACTGGTGCGCCAAGGCTAGCCGAAGAGACGTCAGCCGAGCCCCAGCACCTGCATGCGCTTGGTGTGCCCCTGCTGCAACCGGCGGAACAGCGCGGCGATTCCCGAAAGGTCGCCGGAGCCCTCGACGATCAGCTCGGCGAGCCCGTCGCGTTCGGCGACGACGTACTGGGCCTGCGTCAACGCCTCGCCCAGCAGACGGCGGCCCCACAGCGCGAGCTTGTCCCGCGCCTTCGGGTCGGCCTCGATACCGGCCGCGACTTCGCGCTCGGCGAACGCGGAATGCCCCGTGTCGGCGAGCACGGTGAGCACCAGATCCTTGGTCTCGGGGTCGAGCCAGCTGGCCATCTCGCGGTAGAGATCCGCCGCGAGCCCGTCTCCGACGTAGGCCTTCACCAGGGACTCGAGCCACGAACGCGGCGCCGTGGAGGCGTGCCAGGCGTCGATATGCCCGACGAACGGCCGCATCGCGTCCTCGATCGCGACGCCGTGCCCGGCGAGGTGCTTGGTGAGCAGGTCGTAGTGCCCGATCTCGGCGGCCGCCATGGACGCCAGCGCGGCCCGGCCTGACAGCGTCGGCGCGGTGCGCGCGTCCTCGGCCATGCGATCGAATGCGGACAATTCCCCATAGGCGAGTACGCCGAGCAAATCGACTACGCCCTCACTGATCTGCTTTGCCTCCGTCACGGCGGAAAGGGTATCGCCGAACACACCTCAGGGGCGGTGAAGAGACCGATCCCACCCTCCTCGGCGCGGCGGGGGGTATCAGAAAACCGCAGATCAGGTAGACTGGCGGCCGGATACGACGGATCATCCGTCCCGGATCGGGGCGCCGCTGCGGCTGAAGGACAGCCGGTGTGGCCCCGGTCAGCACAAGAATGATGTGCGTGCACGCCATCCTGCGGCATTCCCACGAAGGGCCGCTCCAGCGCCAGTAGCGCGGAGCCCGAGCGAATTTTCGTGGTCGAGTGTCGATCGGTGACCAGGGCAGTGCGCGCTGGTCACGAGAGAGGCGAGCACCCTGACCACGAACGAATCCACAACCGAAGAGCACACCACCACCGGCGTCCCGGAGGCCGTCGCGCTGGAGCACAGCGAGACAGGCCCGGCGGCGTTGGACACGTCGCACCCGCTTCAGGCGGGCGCGCCGGTGGAGGCCGAATCCCCCACCTTCGCCTCCTTCGGCGTCAAGCCGGAGATCGTGAAGGCCCTCAGCGAAGCCGGGATCGAGCGCACCTTCGCCATCCAGGCGCTGACGCTGCCGCTGGCCATGGCCGGCGACGACCTGATCGGCCAGGCCCGCACGGGCATGGGCAAGACGCTGGGCTTCGGTGTCCCGCTGCTGCACCGCGTCGAGGTCCCCGGCGACGGCACCCCGCAGGTGCTGGTCGTCGTGCCGACCCGTGAGCTGTGCATCCAGGTCGCGAACGACCTCAAGGGCGCGGGCAAGCACCTCGGCATCCGCACGCTGGCCATCTACGGCGGCCGCCCCTACGAGCCGCAGATCGCGGCGCTCCGCAACGGCGTCGACGTCGTCATCGGCACCCCTGGCCGCCTGCTGGACCTGGCCGAGCAGAAGCACCTGGTCCTGGGCAAGGTCCGCGGCCTGGTGCTGGACGAGGCCGACGAGATGCTCGACCTCGGCTTCCTGCCCGACATCGAGCGCATCCTGCGGATGGTCCCGGACAAGCGCCAGACGATGCTGTTCTCGGCGACCATGCCGGGCCCGATCATCACGCTGGCCCGCACGTTCCTCACCCAGCCGACGCATATCCGCGCCGAGGAGAACGACGCCGGCGCCATCCACGAGCGCACCACCCAGTTCGTCTACCGGGCGCACTCGATGGACAAGCCCGAGCTGATCGCCCGCGCGCTGCAGGCCGAAGGCCGTGGCCTGACGATGATCTTCACCCGCACCAAGCGCACCGCGCAGAAGGTGGCCGACGAGCTCGTCGAGCGCGGCTTCGCGGCCGCCGCCGTGCACGGTGACCTCGGCCAGGGCGCCCGTGAGCAGGCGCTGCGCGCGTTCCGCGCCGGCAAGGTCGACGTGCTGGTCGCCACCGATGTCGCCGCCCGCGGTATCGACATCGACGACGTCACGCACGTGATCAACTACCAGACGCCGGAGGACGAGAAGACCTACGTCCACCGGATCGGCCGCACCGGCCGCGCCGGGCGCACCGGTGTCGCGATCACCCTCGTCGACTGGGACGAGGAGCCGCGCTGGAAGATGATCTCGGACATTCTCGGCCTCGACATGCCCGAGCCCGCCGAGACGTACTCGTCGTCGAAGCACCTGTTCAGCGACCTGGGCATCCCCGAAGGCACCACCGGGCGCCTACCGCTGTCGAAGCGGACCCGCGCCGGTCTTTCGGCCGAGGTCGAAGAAGACCTGGGCGGCAAGCGCCGCGGCCGCGGTCAGGGTCCGGCGAAGGAAGAAGAAGCCCCCCGCAAGCGCAACCGCACCCCGCGCAAGCGGACCCGTGGTGGCGCGGACGCGGCCGCCAAGATCGAGGCCGCCGACGCCGCCGCGAGTGCTTCCGCGGACAGCGCCGAAGGCCAGAGCGAAGGCGCTTCGGAGGGCCGCACGCGGACCCGTCGCCGTAGCCGCGGTGCCGCGAAGCCGAGCCCGGAGGTCAGCGGCCCGGCGGTCGAGAAGGAGGCAGGCGACAGCGCCGAGCGTCCGGCTCGCCGACGCCGCCGTCGCCGTCCCTCGGCGACTTCTGATACACCTGCGTCGGCAGACTGAGCTTTCATACTGCGGACATGGGGAGCTAGGGGCACGTGAGCGAACGCTGGGACGCCGCGCCGGACGACGAACCGGTGCGGCCCGTGTCCGCCGATCCCGGCAGGCCGGACGGCAGTGAGCCGGAGACGGCCGAAACCGCGATCGGCACGGAAGACGTGCTGGACGCCGATCCCGCCCAGCCGGTGGCCGACGAGCCGCCGCTGGGCGGGAAACGCGCCCGGCGCTCGCCGTGGAACCGCACGCGGGACCGCGTGATCGCCGCGGCGATCGTGGTGGTCGTCGCGATCACCGGCGTCGTCATCGGCGTGACCAGCGACAACGCGGCCACGGTCGCGCAGGTCGCCGCCACCCTGCCGCCGGGGCTCCCGCCCGCGCCGGCGCAGGTTCCCGGATCCCTGAGCGAACTGTGGCAAGCACCGAGTTCCTCGACACCCGTCCCGATCGGCGAAGCCAACAGCGTCGTCACCGCGGACAAGGGCGAGGTACTCGGCCGGGACCCGTACACCGGCGAGGTCCGGTGGCGCTACGCGCGCGACCTCGAACTGTGCACCGTCGCGCTCGCCGGGATCAAGGTGGACGCGGTGTACCGCAAGGACACCGGCTGCAGCGAGGTCACCCAGCTCGACGCGGGCACCGGGCGCCGCACGGCGCAGCGCAACGGCGACGCCGAACTCGGGACCAGGCTGGTCGTCGACGGGTCGCACGTCACCACGACCGGCAAGAAACTGCTGAACACCTGGCGCGACGACCTGGTCAAGAGCATGGAGTACGGCCAGGTCCCCGCCATCGTGAACCCTGGCAAGCAGCCGAGGACCGGCTGCACCTACGGCACGGTGGCCGCCGCGGCGGGCAAGATCGGCGTGATCGAGCGCTGCCCCGGCGACCCGGCCGACCGGTTCACCGTCTACCGCGCGACCAACGACGAAGCCGACGACCCGAAGGTCGACTACAGCACCGTGCTCGCCGGCAAGAACGCGAAGGTCGTCGCGATGTCCGGCGATCTCGCGCTGATCGTGCTGCCCGAGCAGAAACTGCTCGTCATCTACGGCGGCGACGGACTGCAGAAGTCGGCGTATCCGCTCGACGCGCCCGAAGCGGACATCACGCCGGATCCGGTGGGCGGCGTCATGACGACGTCGTGGACCGCGGAGGGCGTCTACTGGTTCACCGGTTCGAAGACCATGGCGTTCTCACGGGACGACCTCACGCCGCGCTGGACGCTGAACAACTCCACCGGCCCCGGGGTGACCTTCGGGGAGCAACTGGTCGTGCCGATCCAGGGCGGGCTCGCCGTGCTCGACGAGACGACCGGCGCCACGATCCGCACCGTCGGCGTCGACAGGCGCGGCTACACCGGTCCGGTGCTGCTTTCCTCGGTCGGGCCGGTGCTGCTGGAGCAGCGCGGCCCCACCCTCGTCGCCCTCAAGTGACCGGCAGGCGGTAGCAAAGGTCCCTTGCTCCCGCCGTCCGTCATCGCGTCGTCGAAGTCCTGGAAGTACGCAGCCTGCTGACTTCCTTCCAGCACCACTTGCCGCCTTCGCTGACGAGCGTGCCGGTGGTGGCGCCCTGCCGCCCCGCGACGGTCACCGTGACAGCGACCGTGTACTTGGTCTCGGAGACCTTCGTGACCGCGCCGAGCGAAGCGTCCGACGCTTCGTCGACCCGGTCGATGATCTGGTCGATGTCCTTTTCGGCGTTCCCGCACTTGATCGCCGTCAGCGCGGCCCTGTCGTGGGCGTTGATGCCGTCGATGATCGCCTGCGCGGTCCCTTCCGGGCCGGACGCCTTTTCGGCCTTGTCGTCGCTGAGGAAGAACCCGGGAGCGACGAACCCCGTGATACCCAGCGTGACCACCACGACGGCAGCGGCGGCGATGGCCACGATCAGGCCGGTCTTGTTGTTCTTCGGAGGCGCGGGCGGGCCACCGAAGCCCTGGGGGTACTGCTGGTTCTGGCCCGGGTACTGCTGCTGGCCGTAGCCGGGGTACTGCTGCTGCGGGTACGCGCCGCTCTGGTCGTAACCGCCTTGCGGGTACTGCGGCTGTTGCGGGTATTGCTGCCCGCCTTGGTCGGGTTGTCCCGGGTACTGCTGCTGCGGGTATTGCTGTTGCCCTGGGTACTGCTGCTGTCCCGGGTACTGCTGCCCGCCTTGGCCGTGGTCGGGCTGTCCTGGCTGGGGTGGGTAGGTCATCAACGGTGCCCTTCGTCCTCGCTGCGGGGCAGCGTGTTCATCTACGACATGCCCAGTGAGCCATAGTTTCGCAGGGACGGCAGGCTTTTTCGGGCAATGGCACCTTCCTGCCGTGTCAGCTCCACCAGAACAGGCTCAGCGCGGCCGTCACGCTCACCACGACCAGGAGACCTGCGTAGCCCGCGACGCGGCCATTACGTGAGTCCGCGACGCGTTGTGCCGACAAGGACACGACCGCCGCGACCGGATGGCCGATCAGCATCAGGAGCCCCGGCCCCGGCGAGCCGGTGAACAGGCAGACCGAGGCGATCGCGACGACGCACACCGCCAGGACGGCCATCCCGGCCGCGAGCGCTCCGGTCAGCCCGCGCCAGAACCGGCCGCTTTCGCGCGTCGTGGGATCGTCCGCGGGCGGCGGCGTGGTCGCGAGCTCTTCGGTGTCCGGTGACGACACGTCCTCGCCTGTCCAATCGTCGGGTTTCGAAATCTAGGGCGCCAGCAACTCCCACGGCTGGGCCGCGGGCCCTGCCTCCTGGCCTGCCGCGCAACTGGGCCGGAAGTCGCACCATGAGCAACGACGGCCAGGGCGGGCCGGGAACAACACGTCCTCGTCGCCGCCGGCGTCCAGGGTATCCGCTGCCAGCCGCAGGTCCCCGGCGGTCTCGTCGGCGCGTTGGAGATGCCGTTTCAGGCTTTCTTCGGTGTGCTCGGCGGCCGCGATGGTGCCGGTGGGCACGTGATGCAGCTCGACCTGGTAGCACGGTGTCCGCAGCGTCCTGGCGGCCGCGACCGCGTACAGCGCCAAGGCCTGCGACGAACGCGCCTCGTACTCGTCCGGCTCGCGGCGGCCGGTCTTGTAGTCGATGATCACCAGTTCCCGGCCGCGCTGGTCGATCCGGTCGGCACGGCCTTCGATGATGAGGCTGGGCCCGCTGCCCGGCTCGAGTGTGACCGGCGCCGAAACCCAGCGCTCCAGCCCGACGGGATCGACGCTGACGTCGTTGTGCTCGACGTACTCCGCGACCCAGGCCTTGGCCCTGGCGCGGTACCGGGCGGCCTGGTCGGCGTCCTCGAACCCGGCGTCCTTCCAGTGTTCGGCGACGAGCGCCATCGCCCGCTGCGGCACGCGCTTGATCACCGGCAGGTCGAACAACGCCCGCAAAGCGTTGTGCACCACCGCACCCAACGTGCTGTGCGCCCACGCGCCGGTGCGTGCCGGGGACGGCCGGTCGAGATACGACATGCGGTAGCGGCGCGGGCAATCTTCGAACGTCGCGAGGCGCGCGGGCGAGACCTTCGTCAGCTTGCGCGGCGCCTCGACGCCGAAGTCGAAACCAATCTGCTCCATCGGATCACCCCGCGCGCAACGCTACGCACCCCCACCGACACTTTTCGAGGGGATCCCCAGGGAGGGGAGCAAGGGACCTTTGCTATCACTCGTGGCCTCAGGCGGCTTGCCGGTCCGCCCGCGTGCAATGAAAGGCTCTTTCCTTGCAAATTTGGCAAGGAAAGAGCCTTTCATTGCACGCGCGGCAAGAGGCGGGGCACGAGAGGGAGCAAGGGGACCTTTGCTACCACCCGCGCCCGGTCACGTGCCCGAGATGAAGCCCTTCACCGAGTTCGCCACCAGCTCGACCGCGATGGCGGCGAGCAGGAGACCGGCGATCTTCGCCAGCAGCGTGATCCCGCTTTCCTTGATCAGCCGGATGACCACGCCCGAGTACCGCATGCACAGGTACAGCACGAAGTGCACCGTCACGATCGAAAGCGCGAGAGCCACGTACGCGCCGACGTGCCCATCGGCCTGCCGCACGAAGACGATGGTCGCGGCGATCGCGCCGGGGCCGGCGAGCAGCGGTGTCCCGAGCGGCACGAGGGCGACGTTGACGTCGTCGCCCGCCGCCTCGGCCTCGCCGCCGGTCTTGCCGGTCAGCAGTTGCAGCGCGATGAGCAACAGCAGCAGCCCGCCCGCGCCCTGCAGCGCCGGGATCCCGATGCCGAGGTACGACAGGATCGCTTGTCCCGCGACGGCGAACAGCGAGATCACCAGCAAGGAGACCAGCACCGCCTGCCGCGCGGCCTTGGCGCGGAAGGCCACCGATTTGCGGCCGGTCAGGCTCAGGAACACCGGCACCGTGCCGGGCGGGTCCATGATGACGATCAGCGTGATCGTCGCGCTCATGAACAGGCGCGCGTCGAAGAAGTCCGTGATCGTCACCGCGTCACGACCTGGTAGCCGGTCGACCGCGCGACGAGTTCTTCGAGCGCGAGCGGGTCGGTGGTCTCGTCGCCGAGATCGATGGTCTTGTTCGTGCCGTGGTAATCGCTCGAACCGGTGCGCACGAGCCCCAGCTCCCCCGCCAGCCCGTGCAGCCGGACGCGGGTCTCCTCGTCGTGGTTCGGATGGTCGACCTCGACACCGGTGAGCCCGCGCCCCGCCAGCCCGGCGAGCACGTCGACGGTGATGGTCGCGCCGCGCGTGTAGGCGAAGGGATGCGCGATGACAGTGACGCCGCCCGCCTCGGCGATCATGTCGATCGCGTCCTCCACGAGCGTGTCCTGCCGCGCCACGAAGTACCCGCTGCCGTTGCCGAGATAGCTCCCGAAGGCCTCGTTCACCGACGAGACGACGCCTGCCCGCACCAGTGCCTGCGCGAGATGCGGCCGCCCGGCCGAACCGTCCTCCGGCAGCAGCGACATGACCTCGTCGGGATCGACGGGGAGACCGTCGGCGGCCATCCGCTCGGCCATCACCCGCAGCCGCCACCGCCGCTCCGACCGGAGCCGGGTCTGTTCGGCGACGATCGACGGCGACGCCGGGTCGAAGAGGTACGCGAGCAGGTGCACGCTGATATGCCGCCCGGTCACCGGATCGACGGAGATCGTGGACAGCTCGGCGCCGGGGACCAGCGTGAGCCCCGGCGGAAGTGCCTCGGCGGCCGGGGCCCAGCCGGCCGTGGTGTCGTGATCGGTGATCGCGACTACGTCGAGGCCAGCCTTCGCGGCGGCGGCGACCAGCCCGGCAGGGCTGTCGGTACCGTCGGAGGCGGTGGAGTGGGCGTGCAGGTCGATGCGCATCGCCGCTCAGTATCGACGATGCTCCAGGTCACAGCGACTCCGGGACCTGCGCTAACCGACCTTCTTCTTGCCGCGCGCCGCACGCTGCGCCTTGATCATCGAAAAGCGCTCGGCCTGCTTCTGCTTGTCGCCGAAGACGAGCTCGGAAATCGTGTCGTAGAACTCTTCCGGCTTCGGCAGGTAGTCGATGCGGTTCAGCGCCTGGATCTGACCGGCGGACTCGACCACCATGGTCCCGTACCCCATCATCCGGCCCCACGCCGAACGCTCGTAGGTGAGGTCGGTGACCTTGGTGATCGGCATCATCAGCACTTTCGTGGTGAAGACACCGGTGGTCATGACGAACCGCTTGTCGGTGACCACCAGGCGCTCGACCCACCACTCCATCACCACGTACGCGAAGCGCAGGATGATGAGCAACGCGGCATACCAGAGGATGTTCTGGATGACCCACGCGGCGGGCGGCAACAGGTAGGAGACCAGGACGCAGACGGCCAGCAACGCGGCCGTCTCGAACGTTTCCCACAACAGCACAGCCCAGTGCCGGCGGATCCTGATGACCCGCCGCTCGGTGTCGAGGAGATACTCGTCTGGATCGCGTGGGGCGAACATACCGCTAGAGTATCCGCTCCCTCGCTAGCTGAAGACGTTGCTGACGAAGGTGATCACCGATTCGGCCGAGTCACGCAGGAAGCCGATGATGTTTCCCACGAGGCCCGCGGCCTGACCTGGCTGCGCGATCACGAAGAACAGCACCAACGCGATTCCTGCGAAAGTGAGGAGCTTTTTCGCGTTCACAGCGATCAATCCTGTCTCTTACGGTGACTGACTGCGGATACTGACCATTCATTTTGTACCGCACCTTCCACCGGCGCGGGAGGGAAGTCCCGCGCTTGGGTCAGCCGGCGAGGTGAAGTGTACCGTACGGCTACTCTCCGTGTACAGGACAGCCATTGTCAGGAAGCCCGCGTCTACCATTCGGGAATGAACACCGTTTCGGACAGCACCGTCCGCTGCGTAGGCGGCATCGTCCACGACGAGCTGGGGCGGATTCTGCTGATCCGGCGCGCGAATGAACCCGGACGTGGACTCTGGTCGGTCCCCGGCGGGCGGGTCGAACCCGGCGAAACGGACGAAGCGGCCGTGATCCGTGAAATGCGCGAAGAGACCGGGCTCGACGTGATGCCGGGCACACTCGTCGGCACCGTCCGCCGCGGCCCGTACGACATCCACGATTACGCCTGCGCGGTCACCGGCGGCACTCTCCGTGCCGGGGACGACGCCACCGACGCCCGGTGGATCGACGCCCGAACCTTGATCGAACTCGACGAAGACGGCCACTTGGCCGAACTCCTGTTCGTCACTCTCCGCGATTGGGGAGTGCTGCCGACCGGGGAGATCCCGGCACCCTGACACCCGCTGTGCCCGATTCGGCGAAAGACCCGGTGATAAAGCGCCGCAAGGGGTGAAAATCAGCCTTCTCGACGCATTGCCGACATCTCGACGGGCCGAATGGGTAAACCCGGGAGCCGGGTCGGCCTAAACCGGCAGCCAGGTCATCCGCTGCCCGTGCGGCGCCGTCCGGGCCAGCGCCCGTACGTCCGGGACACCGGCGTCCCAGCGGACCAGCCCGAGCACGGCCTGGTCCACGGGTTCGGCCAGATCGGCCCGGCCGGGTACCAAAGGCTCCAGCGCGGCTGCGTAGAACTCCTCGCTGACCCACCACAACGGCCGGTCCGCGGCGAGCTTGCGGAGCGCCTCGATGAAGTCCGCCCGCCTCTCCCCCAGATACGCCAGCACGTGACTGGTCAACACGACGAGCGGAGCGTCGGCGGGCAGGGTGGCGGCCGCCGAGGCGAGGTCGTCGACGGCGTCGCCCGCGATCAGGTCCGGCCGCTGCTTGCCCTGGGCCGCCGCGGCCGTGCGCAGGAGACGGATCCGGTCCGGCTGGTCGGCCCAGACGCAGGCTTCGAGCCAGGCCAGTTCGTCCTCGTCGGCCAGATCCACCGGCGCGCGGTCGAGACCGGCGCGGGCGGTGATCGTCAGCTTCTTCGGCACCTTCGGCGTGACGGCGCCGGGCGCGAGGTCCAGCACGCAGTGCAGGCCGACCGCGGTCTTCGCGGGCCCGGCGGTGAGCTGTTCGCCGCCGTCGCACTGGTAGCGGTAGGCGTATTTGTCGAGGCCGAGCAGCAGGCCCGCGCTGCAGCCGACCTCGAGCAGCGCGATCTTGCCGCCCGCCTCCTTCGCGGCCGTCGTCATCGCGGGGTAGAGCAGCGCGGCACGGCGGACCTCGTTGGTCTGCGTGTACCGCGAGGAGATGATCGCCCTGGCCTTGTCCGCCCGTTCCAGCAGGAACGAGCGGAACAGCGGCCAGGTCTCCGAGTCCACGCCGTCGAAACCGCCGACGGAGGGGTAGTACCGCGAGAGCGGGTGGATGGGGTCGGCCTGGATGAGCCGGTGCGCCGTCGCCATCAGCAGCGTTCCGCGCGCTTCACCGCCGCGGGCGTCGGTCAGGAGCCCGGCGACGTCGTCGTCCTCGGACGCCTTCGTCGCCAGGTGCTCGTACAGCGGCGAAACACCGGCCGCCTCGACCGTCGCGAACTTCCGCAGACGGCTCTTGATCTCATCCAGCCCGATGGGCATCGACGCGCTCCCTCTTCCCGTTCGTGACACCCATTATTCGTGCGGGACGGGGCGGCCGGGCTGTTCACCGCCCCTGCTGTCTCCGTAAGACCGCTTCGGCACCATCACCTTGCGACGGAAGACACACACGATCGTGCCGTCCTGCTTGTAGCCGCGGGTCTCGACGTAGACGACACCGCGGTCGTCCTTCGACTTCGACGGCGTCTTGTCCAGCACCTCGGTCTCGCCGTAGATGGTGTCGCCGTGGAAGGTCGGCTTCACGTGCTTCAGCGATTCGACCTCGAGGTTCGCGATCGCCTTGCCGGACACGTCCGGCACCGACATCCCCAGCAGCAGCGAGTAGATGTAGTTGCCGACCACGACGTTCTTGCCGAAGTCGGTGGTCTCCTCGGCGTAGTGCGCGTCGAGGTGGAGCGGATGGTGGTTCATGGTGATGAGGCAGAACAGGTGGTCGTCGTACTCGGTGACCGTTTTGCCCGGCCAGTGCTTGTAGACCGCGCCGACCTCGAACTCTTCGTAATAGCGACCGAACTGCACCCATTCCTCCTGCACGAGTAACGCGGCGTGAGCCTGGAACGACAGGCCTTCGTGTTGAGGAGTACCCTCGACCATTGGTGTCGGGTCGTCAACGCGACCCACGCCACTGCGTAACCGTCCGCCGAGCCAAGGAGGTGAGGAACCCGATGTCCAGTGGCGATAGTCCGCTTCCTAGTAGTCGCAGCGTTTCCGCCTTCACGTCTCGCCGGATCCCCACCTGGCAGGGCTGACGAAACCGGGAACGCTGGCCTAGCCGAGCGGCTCCCCGACCGCTTGGCCCGTCGTCTTCGCGCATCAACGCACGACGTCCGCCCAGGAGATCCCATGCCTGCCATTCCCTCGCTCGGCGGCCTTCGCGGCCGGAGCAACGGCCGCGCCAAGAGCGTCCCCGAACGCCCGCTGCCCGTCCCCCTTTCGGCGTACGTCGTCGATTGCGCGGTGTACGTGGAGGGCAAGCGCCTGCCCGGCCGCTGGACGCATGCCGAGGCCATCAAAGAGGTGCGCAAGCGGCACGCCGGGTTCGTCTGGATCGGCCTGCACGAGCCCGACGCGGTCCAGATCCAGGGCATCGCGGACACCTTCGGCCTGCACGAGCTGGCCGTCGAGGACGCGCTGGAAGCACACCAGCGGCCCAAGCTGGAGCGCTACGACGACACGCTGTTCATGGTGCTGAAGACCGTCCGGTACGTCGAGCACGAGTCGCCCGCGACGGCGAACGAGATCGTCGAGACCGGCGAGCTGATGGCGTTCCTCGGCCGCGACTTCGTGATCACCGTGCGGCACGGGAACCACTCGGGGCTCGCCAGGCTGCGCCGCGAGCTCGACCAGGACCCGGAGCGGCTCGACCTCGGGCCGTCCGCGGTGCTGCACGCGATCGCGGACCACGTCGTCGACCACTACCTCGACGTCACCACCGCGATCGAGTCGGACATCGACGAGATGGAGACGCACGTCTTCGCCCCGCGGTCCAAGGTGAGCGCCGAGCAGATCTACTTCATGAAGCGCGAAGTGCTGGAGCTGCGCCGCGCGGTCATGCCGCTGGGTACCCCGCTGCAGCGCCTCGCCGAGGGGTACACGCGGCTGATCCCGGATGAGGTCCGCTCGTACTTCCGTGACGTCTCCGACCACCTGACGACCGTGGCGGAACGGGTCGCGAACTTCGACGAACTGCTGACCACCCTGGTCGACGCGACACTGGCGAAGATCACGCTCCAGCAGAACACCGACATGCGCAAGATCACCGCGTGGGCGGCGATCATCGCGGTCCCCACGGCGCTGGCGGGCATCTACGGGATGAACTTCGACTACATGCCGGAGCTGCATTGGCGCTTCGGCTACCCGGTGGCGATGACGGTGATCTTCGGCGTCTGCATCCTGCTCTACCGAATATTCAGGAAGAACCGCTGGCTCTGACCCTCTTCCCGCTTTCGGTAGTACCTGGAGTCCCCATGCCAAGGATCCTGACCAACCTCAAGTTCTGGGCGCTGGCGTTCTGCGTCGTCTGGCTCGGCATCGTGATCGCGATCATCGCCAAGGACCCCGCGTTCGCGCACGGCCCGAAGTAGCGCGTCCGGCATTACGCTGGAGCGCGTGAAAGCGCTGGTCGTCGCGGACGAGGTCGAAGAGCGGTTGTGGACGTCCGCCGTCCGCAACCACCGGGCCGACCTCGTCATCGGCGCCGGCGACCTGCCCTACGAATACCTCGAGTTCCTGGCGGGCGCGCTCGACGTGCCGTGTGTGTTCGTCCCGGGCAACCACGACCCGGACCTGTCCGGCTACACGCGCTACGGCGGACTGTCCATGAAGGACGGTTTCCCCACGGAGTGGCCCGGCCCGGCGGGCGGGGTGAACGCGGACGGCCGGATCGTCGACGTCGGCGGGCTCCGGTTCGCCGGGCTCGGCGGTTCGGTGCGCTACAACGACGGCCCGAACCAGTGGACACAACGCCAGCAGGCTCGGCGGGCCCGGCGGCTGGTGCGCCGAGCCTGGCTCCGCCGCTGGCGGGACGGGCGGGACGTCGACGTCCTGCTCACGCACGCGCCGCCCCGGCACTGTGGCGACCGCGACGATCCGCCGCACCGCGGGTTCGACTGTCTCCATCGCACGATCGAGTTGCTGCGCCCGAAGTGGTTGCTGCACGGGCACATTCACCCGCACGGTGAACCCGTGCCGGACCGGGTGGTCGGCGGGACCACGGTCCGCAACGTCGTCGGGCACCGGATCATGGAGTTCTCATGAAGGACACGGGCTTTCCCCGCGCGGACGCGGAGCACGACTTCCTTCGCGCGCGACGGCGTCAGGTGCTGTCACGGCTGGCGAACTGGCTTCGCCGCGAGCCCGACGACGTCAACATCATGCTGCCGTTCCACGAGGTGGTCGACGCGCTCGGCTATCTCGGCGAACGGAAGATCGGGGCGCGGGTGATCCGGCTCGATTCGATCGTCGGCAGCGTCGACCGCGGCCGCGACTTCGACCGGCGCTTCCGGCCGACGTCCGGGCGGGTCCGCGAACGCTGGGAACGGCTGGCGCTCGCCACCCGGCGCGGCGAGTCGATCCCGCCGATCGAGGTGTACCGCGTCGGCGAACTGCATTTCATCATCGACGGCCACCACCGCGTTTCGGTGGCGCACGCGATGCGACTGTCCACAATAGAGGCGATGGTCACCGAGGTGCGGACCAAACTGGACCCGAGCGGGATCCGGTACCGCGGCGACCTGATCGTGAAGGACTACCGGCGGCTGTTCCTGGAACGCGTCCCGCTGTCGGGGCACGCGCGGGCTTCGGTGGTGTTCACGGACCCGTGGGACTACGCGCGGCTCGGTGAGCACGTCGAGGCGTGGGGTTTCCGGCTGATGCAGGACGAAGGCGCGTACTCGGACCGCGCGACGCTGGCGCAGCGGTGGTTCGACGAGGAGTTCGTACCGGTGGTGGCGATGCTGCGGCAGGCGGACCTGATCGGCTCGCGGACGGACGCCGAGGCGTACCTGTGGGTGGCTTGCGAACGGTACCGGCTGATCCGGACGCACCGGTGGGACGACGAGGTCTTCGAGGCAGTGCGGTCGCAGTCCCGCTGATGGTCTCAAGTGTCATGAAAGGGTCGTTCGGGACATTTCTTGTCCTGAACGACCCTTTCATGACCGCACGCAGTGCGTGAAGGACGCCTTCCTCGCCTGCCATGCGGCGAAAGTCCCCTTCAGCCCTCCGCGCGTGCGATGAAAGGTCCCTTCACTGCAAAATTTGCAATGAAGGGACCTTTCATCGCACTCCCCCTACATGTGCACGGCGACCGGCGCACCCTCCGAAGCGCCTTCAGGAGCGCGAGCCGGAGCGCCCGACCGCAGCAGCAGCCCGCAGATCACCGCACCGATGACGAAGATCCACCCACCCCACACGAAAGCGGTCGTGTAACTGTGCACAGCCGCTTCGGCCGCGAGCTGCGGCGAAGGCGTCTTCCCGACAAGGAACGACGTCGCCGCGTTTCCGGCGAGCGTGCTCAGGAGCGCGGTCCCGATCGAGCCGCCGACCTGCTGCGCGGTGTTGACCGCCGCCGACGCGACACCGGCGTCGTGCGTGTCGACGCCGAAGGTCGCGACGCTCATCGCGGGCGCCATGGCGAGGCCGATGCCGACGCCCATGACCATCAGCGGGAACAGCACGCCGCCGGCGTACGTGCTGGTGGTGTCGATGGCCGACAGCCAGAACAGCCCCGCCCCGGCGATCAGCATTCCCAGTGACACCAACGGTTTCGCGCCGAACTTCGGCAGCAGCACGGCCGTCGCCGACGTCGCGCTCGCCATCAGGGTTGCCACCATCGGCAGGAACGCGACCCCGCTCTGCACCGGCGTGAACCCGAGGTTCAGCTGGATGTAGAAGGTGAGGAACAGGAAGATCGAGAACATCCCGATGGCCAGCAGGAACATCGCGAGATACGAGCCGCCGCGGTCGCGGTCGAGCAGCACGCGCAGCGGCAGCAGCGGGTGTTCGGCACGCTGCTGGATCACGACGAACGCGGTCAGCAGCACGACACCTGCGGCCAGGAAACCCCATACCGAGATCGAGGACCACGAGTCGCGCTCGGCGTTCGCGAAGCCGTAGACGAGCGCGAAGAGACCGGCCGACGCGGTGATCGTGCCCGGGATGTCGAGCTTCGGGCGCGGCCCGTCGGTTTCGGAGTTCTTCAGCAGTACGGCCGAACCGGCGAACGCGATCACCGCGAAGATGATGTTGACGTACATCGACCAGCGCCAGTCGAGGTACTCGGTCAGCACGCCGCCGAGCAGCAAGCCGATCGCCGCGCCGCCACCGCCGATCGCGCCGAAGACGCCGAACGCCTTGCCGCGTTCCTTCGGGTCGGTGAAGGTCGTGGTCAGCAGCGAAAGGGCGGCCGGGGCGAGAAGCGCCCCGAAGACACCTTGCGCGGCACGGGCGACGAGCAGCATTTCGATACTGGTGGCGGCGCCGCCGATCGCGGACACGATGGCGAAGCCGGCGAGCCCGACGAGGAACGCGCGTTTGCGGCCGAAGAGGTCCGCGAGCCGCCCGCCCAGCAGGAGCAGGCTGCCGAACGCGAGCGCGTAGGCGGTGACGACCCATTGGCGGGCGTCGTTCGAGAACTCGAGGTCCTGCTGCGCCGACGGCAGCGCGATGTTCACGACGGTGGCGTCGAGGACGACCATCAGCTGAGCGAGGCCGATCATCACCAGGATCAGCCATCTCCTGGCGTGGTGCGGGTTGGTGTGCTGCGCGGCCGCGTCCCCCGGCGGCGTGGCGACAGCGGTGGATGAGTCAGACATACGGGCGGTTTCCTCACCGGTAGTGACGAAGAAGCTATGTGGAGTAGGTATCTCCCCTTTCCGCGCCCAAGGTACACAAGAAGTGGAGAGGTGTCCTCTACTTCGTTTGTTAAGCTGGACGAATGGCTCGGGAACTCGCTCCCGCCGCACCGGCGCGGCCGTTGCGGCGCGACGCTGAACTCAATCGGCAGCGCATCATCGCGGCGGCGCACACTGTCTTCGGCGAGCGCGGGCTCGAAGCGACCCTCGACGACGTCGCGCATCACGCGGGCGTCGGCGTCGGCACCGTCTACCGCCGCTTTCCGAGTAAGGAACACCTGGTCGAGGCCATGTTCGTCGACCAGTTCGAGACGATCCGCGAGCTCGCCGAAGAAGCGCTTCGCGCCGACGATCCCTGGGACGGATTCGCGGGCTTCACCTGGCGCGCGGCCGAACTGCACGCCGGTGACCGCGGGTTACGTGAAGTCATGCTGTCGAACGTCTTCGGCCAGGAGCGCGTCGCCGAGGCGAAATCCCGCATGGTGCCGTTGATCACACAGCTCGTGGAGCGGGCTCAGGCGGCGGGCGTCCTCCGCGCGGATTTCGTGCCGACGGACATACCGCTCCTGCACCAGATGATCGGCTCTGTCATCGAGTTCACGCACGGTATTCAGCCGGACCTGTGGCGCCGATGCCTCGCGATGCTGCTGGACGGCCTGCGCGCCGAGCCCGGCCGCGCCACCGCGCTGCCGCATCCGCCGCTCGACGTCGAGGCGCTGGACGAGGCGATGTGCTCTTTCCGGCTGCCCAAGCTGCGCTAACCCCCCGCATCTAGTCCTCTGAATGCGGGCCCTTCGCGTGTCCAGAGGCGGAACTCGCGTGCTTGAAGGCGCAACTCGCGTGATTGGAGGCGCAACACCCGCGAGTTACGCCTTCGAGCACGTGAGTTACGCACCCAAGCACGTGTGTTCCGCCTTCGAGCACGCGGCCTGGAGCTGAAGGCCACGCGTTTGGTCCTCTGGATGCGGTAGTTGCGCGTGCAAGGACCGCATCCAGGGGACGAAATGCGTCAGGGGAGCTTCGGGAACACCGCGACGGCGACTTCCCTGGCCACCGCGCAGGTGGCGTCCTCGGGCGCCCCGTCGACACCCACCACCGAGAGCATCGCCTGCTCGACCCGGTCCGGGGTGCCCGGGATCGGCCGGTGCGTGGTCACCTGGCAGAACGCGCCGGACGTGGTGACCTGGGCTTGCCGTCCGCCCAGCGCCTCCGTCGCACCCGGCGTGGTGTCCGCGCCCACCGACAGCGAGAAGCTGACCTTGCCTCGGATGCAGCTGTGCCCGGACAGCGCCGGCGCCGGTTTGGTCTCCGGGCCTGCCGCGGCGTCGAGCTCGTCCTGGTCGAGCGACGCGCACGGAGCGACCCGGCCCCACGAACGCTGGTCGAGGTTCAGCCGCCCGACCTTGCGAGCACCGATCACCCCGGCCGCGCCGTCGACCGTCGCGTCGGCGATCCGGCAGCGGTCGGCCTGATCGGCGGGCGCCGTGTCGTCGGAGGTCACCGTGATGGACAGCCTGATGCCGTCGGCGAAGGTGAGCAGCCGGGTGCAGGCGGTGTCCTCGTTGAACGTCGATCGCTGGACGCTGACACCTTCCGGCAACGGACCGGCGTATTCGTACGGCTGATTGTTCGGATCCTGCCCGGAAGTGATCGGGCCGGTGGTCACGGTGTAGCGATTGGCGCCCTCGACGAATTCGAGGCGGCAGAACTCGAAAGAGGTCAACGGCGCTTTGACGGCGTTTCCGCCGCCGATCACTTTCCGCTGGTCGACAAGGCTGCAGTAATCGAGCGACGAGTATTCCCCGAGCGCCTCGGAGGCGGTCAAGGCCTCCTCACCCGCCGTGGTCGACGGCGCCACCACCGGTTCCGGGGTGGCACAGGCCGCGGCGAGGAACAGGCCGCAGAGTACCGCGCTGAGTCTCTTCGAGGGCACCGGAGCAGTATCGTCAAAAGATCGCGGAACACCAGCCCCTACGGGCGAAGAACACAGGGTCCGCCACGTTTGCCCAGGTGAGTGCTTTACGGCGATTTCACGCCCTTAAGGGTGCGTTTCGTCCCGCGGTGGGATGCGGCAGGGCCGTCACAAGACGAGAATGGGTTTCACACACCGTGACGACCGAGAGGGAAGTACCGTGACGAACCCCGTAGCCGCCCGCCTGACCCGACCGCGCCAGGGCCGCATGATCGGCGGCGTCTGCGCCGGTCTCGCCAAACGCTTCGGCACCACGCCGGGCAAGGTCCGCCTCCTCGCCGTGCTGTCCTGCCTGCTGCCCGGCCCGCAGTTCATCGTCTACCTCGTGCTGTGGCTCGCCCTGCCCGAGAGCGAGTACTGAGCGGGCCTCAGGCGTTGGGGTCGAACGGGATGCCCGCCGGTTTGGCCTTCCCCAGATTGTGTTCGAAGGCGCCGTCCTTGATCGCCAGGCTCGCGCTGCCGAAGTCGGCGCGGACGAGCGTGTCGCGGATACCGGGCGGAAACCGGTCCCAGCTGACGAGGTCCGGGTACTGCCAGGCGTTGTAGTGGTTCTCCGGCGGTTCGGTCGCGCTCGCGATGCGGAAGCAGTGGGTGCTCGCGCCGTCCTTGTGATAGACGATCTTCGGGTGGGTCCCCTCCCAGGAGACCTTGGAGCGGTCGTAAGTGGAGTAGTTGCCGTGCGCCGACGTCGAGACGTACCGGGCCTGGCCCTCGTTGACCCAGACGACGACGTGTTCGATGTCGTGCCGGTGCCCGCAGCAGTCGATGATCGGGACGGCCTGGTCCTTTTCGAAGTAGAGGTCGTAGAGGTGGGCGCACCAGCCGTTGTTGCACTTCGACCGCGCGTAGGAGTTGGTGTTGTCGAGATCCGACCGGTCGCGGCACTGACCGTTGAGGGCGCCGGAGTTCTTGAGGCCGGTGGCGATCGCGCCGGTCGGTGAGATCGCGGGCGTCGGGTAACAGCCGTCGGTGTCGTAGTCGAACGCGGGCTGCCACCTGCTGTCGGCGTCGGTCGCGTTCGCCGGTAAGGCCTGTGGCGGTTCGGCCCAGGCGACGGCCGGCGCGAGCGTGGTGATGAGGACCGCTCCGACCAGGCCCTGCAGGAGACGGCGTGTCAGCTTCTTCGGCAAGGCAGGCGCCCTTCTCTAGGTACCGATGCGGGGCTGAGGATCCCCGATCGGCCCGTGAGGCGTACACCGCCGAAGGTGGGGAATTCACGATGTCCGAAGTGGACAACGCACACGCGTGATTGGAGGCGCAACACGCGTGATTGGGCGGCGAACACGACCGAGGCCGGACGCACGGAGACTTCCGGCTTCAATAACGCGTGATCCGGCTGGGCGCACGTGGTGCGCGTGAAGGCCCCTTCCCTCGGCCGGGGGAAGGGGCCTTCACGCGCTTCGGGGGTCAGTCGGTGTAGGTCAGGTTCTTTCCGCTGGCCCCGTCGAACAACTTGATCTTGTCCGCGTCGAACCACAGCTCGACGTCCTGGTTCTCCGCCGCCGACGAGGCCGCCGAGAGGCGGGCCACGATCTGCGACTCGGAGCCGGGAACGTCCGAGGAACCGCTGTCGGCGGCGAGATCCGCGAGGTCGGACGACGACGCGGCCTCACCCTCGACCGAGAAGTGCGCGAACTTCTCGGACCCCATCGACTCCAGGACGTCGACGTGGGCGGTGAACGTCGCGCCCTGGCGGGCGGCGGCGTCCACCAGCGCGGCGTCCTCGAAATGCTCCGGCCGGATACCGACGATGACGTCACGCGGCGCGTCGGCCGCTTCGACCAGTTGCCGCACCCGGTCGGTGAGCGGGATGTCGCCCAGCGCGCTGCGAGCGGTCCCGTTCTCCAGCGTCGCGGGCACGAAGTTCATCGACGGGCTGCCGATGAACCCGGCCACGAACAGGTTCGCCGGGTTGTCGTAGAGGAACTGCGGCGACCCGATCTGCTGCACGTAGCCCGCGCGGAGCACGACGACCCGGTCGCCGAGGGTCATGGCCTCGGTCTGGTCGTGCGTGACGTAGAGCGTCGTCGTGCCCAGCTGCTTCTGGATCTTCGACACCGACGTCCGCATCTGGCCGCGGAGCTTCGCGTCCAGATTGGACAGTGGCTCGTCCATCAGGAACGCCTTGGGGTTACGGACGATCGCCCGCCCCATCGCGACACGCTGTCGCTGACCACCGGAGAGGTTCGCCGGCTTGCGGTCCAGGTGCCCGGTCAGGTCGAGGATCTGCGCCGCCTCCTCGACCTTGGCCCGCACCGTCCGGTCGTCGACCTTGGCCAGCCGCAACGGGAACGCCATGTTCTCCCGCACGCTCATGTGCGGGTACAGCGCGTAGGACTGGAACACCATCGCGATGTCGCGGTCCTTCGGCGCCTTCTCGTTGACGCGCTGGCCGTCGATGCGCAGTTCGCCGGACGAGATGTCCTCCAGCCCCGCGACCATGTTCAGCGTCGTGGACTTCCCGCAGCCGGACGGGCCGACCAGGATGATGAACTCACCGTCGGCGATCGTGATGTCCACTTCGGACACCGCGAGGGCGCCGTCGGGGTACTTCTTGGACACTTTTTCGAGAACGATTTCAGCCATGGGTCAGCCCTTCACCGCACCGGACGTCAGCCCCGCCACGATGCGACGCTGGAAGAACAACACGAACAGGATGATCGGGACGGTGATCACCACGGCGGCCGCGGAGATCGTCCCGGTGGGGTCTTCGAACTGCGAGGACCCCGTGAAGAACGACAACGCCGCCGGGACCGTGCGCGAGGCCTCGGTCGAGGTCAGCGAGATCGCGAACAGGAAGTCGTTCCAGCAGAAGATGAACACCAGGATCGCGGTGGTGAACACCCCTGGTGCCGCCAGCGGCGCGATCACCTTCCGGAACGCCTGCGCCGGGGTCGCGCCGTCCATCTTCGCCGCCTTTTCCAGCTCCCACGGGATTTCCCGGAAGAACGCGGACAGCGTGTAGATCGACAGCGGCAGCGCGAACGTGATGTAGGGCAGGATCAGCCCTGGCCAGGTGTCGAACAGGCCGAGTTCACGTTCGATGTTGAACAGCGGCGTCACCAGCGACACCTGCGGGAACATCGCGATCAGCAGCGACATCCCGACCAGCACCTGCTTGCCGGGGAAGTCCAGCCGCGCGATCGCGTACGCCGCCATCGTGCCGAGGACGACCGCGATCACCGTCGCGATGACCGCGATCCCGATCGAGTTCACCAGTGCCCTGATGAACTCCGTGGTCTCGAAGATGTCCGCGTAGTTCTGCCACGTCCATTCCGACGGGATGAAGTTCCCGTCGTCCAGGGTCTCCTTGGTCTTGAACGAAAGCGAGACCACCCACAGCACCGGGAACAGCGCGAACACCAGGACCAGGATGTCGACGAGGCCCCATTTGAACTTGCGGCCGGGAGTGACCGCTCCACCGATCGCCATCAGCGCTTACCCCCATTGTCACTGCCGGGTGCGGCCGTGCCGAACACCTTGATGAAGATGAACGCGATGATCGCCACCGTGAGGAAGATCAGCACCGCCATCGTCGACCCGATCCCGAGGTTCAACCCCTTGACCAGGTTGTTGTAGGTCTGCATCGACACCGACGACGTATCCTGCGCGCCGTTGGTGAGCACGAAGATGTTGTCGAAGATGCGGAACGCGTCCAGGGTGCGGAACAGCAGCGCCACCAGGATCGCCGGCTTCATCACCGGCAGCATCACCTTCGTGAACCGCTGCCACGCGGTCGCGCCGTCCATCGCCGCGGCCTTCAGCAGGTCGTCCGGTACCAGCGCCAGACCCGCCATCAGCAGCAGCGCCATGAACGGCGTCGTCTTCCAGACCTCGGCCAGCACGATGATCGCCAGGGACGGCCAGTACTCGGTCAGCGGCGCGCTGTCCGGGAAGAACAGGTTGGCCAGGTAGCCCGTGTCCGGCGTCCAGGCGTAGTACCAGGAGAACGCCGCGACCACCGTCACGATGCCGTACGGGATCAGGGCGACCGTCCGCACGAGGCCCCGTCCGACGAGTGTCCGGTGCATGATCAGCGCCAGCCCCATGCCCAGGACGAACTCGATCACCACCGAAACGATGGTCAACCCCATCGTCGTACCGAACGCCGTCCACCAATATCCGTTGGACAGCACCGCGATGTAGTTGTCGAGGCCGACGAACTCCTGCTGCGCCGGGAACCTGAGGTCGTAGCGCTGCAGGGAGAGCCAGATCGAGTAGATGATCGGGTACCCGGTGACCGCGATCATCACGATCGCCGCCGGGGCGCACAACCACAGCCCGAGTCTGCGCTCGGCCTTCTTTCCTTCACTGAGAGCGGGTTTGGCCTTCTTGCCCGGCTTGCTCCCGGTCGCCGTACCGGCGGTTTCCTGCACGGTCACGGGATCACTCCCTTCGACTGGAGCGCGTCGGCGAGTTCTTCTTTGAGTTTCTCCGCCGTCTTCCTCGGATCGATCTCGGAGGGCGGGGAAAGCACCTTCGACAACACCGTCGAGGCGTTCTGGTAGGCCGGGGTCAGCGGACGCACCGCGGCGTCCTTGAGGGCCTCCAGGATCGTTTCCCGCATCGGGTACTTCGTGTCCATGCTCGGGTTGTCATCGCTCACGCCCGCCGTCGCGTCGAGGGGGACCGTGTCGGTGTAGAGCGATTCGATCGTCGGCGGGACACCGTCCTTGAGCGCGGAGAACTTCTGGTTCTTCGCGCTGCGCAG
The DNA here is from genome assembly GCF_042797905.1 of Amycolatopsis sp. NPDC057786. Lineage (NCBI taxonomy): Bacteria > Bacillati > Actinomycetota > Actinomycetes > Pseudonocardiales > Pseudonocardiaceae > Amycolatopsis > Amycolatopsis sp. NPDC057786. Next base: position 20,693 of record NZ_JBHVKW010000043.1, on the reverse strand, counting down.
GCACAGCGCGACCTCGTAGGCCTCGGCCTTGTGCTTCGAGGTCGAACTGACGGCCAGGTTGTAGCCACCGATCGTGGTCTTCGCGGGCCTGCCCGCTTCGAACTCCGGATAGGTGGTCCACTTGAAGTGCTTCAGCTCGTCCTTCTTCTCCTTGGCGTACGAGGCGTAGACGAACGGCCAGTTCAACTCGAAGGCGGCGTTCCCGCGCTGGAAGGCCTGCCGGACCTCGTCCTCCTTGGAGTTGGTCAGCGACGGGTCGGTGATCCCGGCCGTGGTGACCTTCTTGAGCATCTCCAGCGCCTTGATCGCGCCCTCGTCCATCACGACCGACTTGCCGTCGTCGGAAAGGATCTTGCCGCCCGCCGACTCGACGAGCGTGTTGTAGATGACGACCAGGCCTTCGTACTGCGCGCCGGTGAACACGACGTTCGCCGGCTTGCCCTGCGCCTTGAGCGCCTGTGCCTGCTGGATCATCTCGTCCCAGGTCTTCGGCGGCGTCGGGGTCAGCCGGTCGTCGTACCAGAGCAACTGGACGTTGGTGTTCTTGGTCGCCGCGTAGAGTTTTCCGTTCCACGTGGCGGTTTCGAGCGGACCCGGCAGGACACCAGCGGTCGCCTCGGCCTTGGCGTCACCGGTCCATTCGTCGATCCAGCCCGCCTCGGCGAACTCCGCGACCCAGGTGACGTCCAGCCCCAGTACGTCGAGCGAATCGTCCCCGGCGGCCAGCCGTCGCACCATCTGTTCCCGCTGGCCGTCGGCCGGACGCGGGAGTTTGTTGTACACGACCTCGTACCGCCCGCCCGAGGCCTTCGTGCAATCGTCCACAACGGACTGGAAATTGTCTTCGGGCGCGTAGTAGACGTTGATCTTCAGTCCGGCGTCCGAACCGCAACCCGCCAGCAAGCCGGCCGTCAGCGCTGCCGCGCCGAGTAGCGAGCCGGTGCGGCCTGGTGAGCGGCCCCTCCGGCTCGCGCTCATCCTCTTCCCCATGAGGCCTCCTCACCCGCGCACGCTCGGGGAGCGGCGGCACTAGGACGCGTTGGAGAAGCCCGCGCGCCAGCACCCCGACGTGCTAGTGCTCGGGCGGACACGCTGGAGTACGCGACCGCCCGACTGGTGTTGTGCAACCTATTCCGGGCGATCACCGCCCGCAAGCAGTATCGGTAACGATTCAGCGGACCGCACGACGAACAGGTGAACGAGTACCGCCGAATGTCAGTGGCCCGGCCTCCGGGTCATCCGGTGGGACGGCCGCCCAACGCCAGCTGGGCGAGGAGCTCACGCCCCTGTTCGGCCGAACGCGGCTGGCAGAGCACGTCGTAACGGCCGGCCACCAGCTGGCTCGCGGAGGAGAAGTCGCGGCGGGACATGCTGTAGCTGATCGCCGCGAAGACCGTCCACGCCAGAATGCCGAGCACGAGCCCGCCGATCATGGGCTGCCAGGCGAAACCCTGGTTGTTGAACATGCCGAGCAGCAACCCGATGATCAGGCCGAACCAGGCGCCGGACACCGCGCCCGTGCCGAGGACCCGGCCCCAGCTCAGCCGCCCGACGACACGCTCGACGAGCATCAGGTCGACGCCGACGATGGTCACGTCGGAGACCCCGAACTCCTTCTCCGCGAGGAAACCGACGGCTTGCTGGGCTTCGCCGTACGTCGCGTAGGAACCGATCGGCCAGCCGGTAGGCGGTGTCGGCAGCCTGGGCAGCCCGCCCGCGGCCCGGCCGCTTCCGCCAAAGGGAGCACTCACGTAATCACCTCTCGCCCGTCCTGGTCCATCTTCTCAAGGACGGGCGAAAGGCGCGAACGTGAGCTGAAGGACGCCTTCACCGCATAGGACACGACGAAGGGAGCTTTCACCGCATTAGACGCGGTGAAAGCGTCCTTCAGCTCCTTCAGGAGCGGGACTTGTACTCGCGGAGCAGGCCGCGGCTGATGATGGTCTTCTGGATCTCGCTGGTGCCTTCGCCGATGAGCAGGAACGGTGCCTCGCGCATGAGGCGCTCGATCTCGTATTCCTTGGAGTAGCCGTAGCCGCCGTGGATGCGGAAGGAGTCCTGGGTGACCTCGGCGCAGTACTCGCTGGCGATGAGCTTGGCCATGCCCGCTTCGACGTCGTTGCGTTCGCCGGAGTCCTTGAGGCGGGCGGCGTTGACCATCATCAGGTGCGCGGCCTCGACCTTGGTGGCCATCTCGGCGAGTTTGAACGCGACCGCCTGGTGCTCGGCGATGGCCTTGCCGAAGGTCTTGCGCTGCTGGGCGTACTCGACGGCGAGCTCGAACGCGCGGATCGCGATCCCGCAGGCGCGGGCGGCGACGTTGACGCGGCCGACCTCGACACCGTCCATCATGTACGCGAAGCCCTTGCCCGGCGCTTCGCCGAGGACCTTGTCGGCACCGATCTTGAAGCCGTCGAACACGGCTTCGGTGGTGTCGACGCCCTTATAGCCCATTTTGTCGATCTTGCCGGGGATGGTGAGGCCGGGAGCGACCTCGCCGAAGCCCTCGGGCTTCTCGACCAGGAACGTGGTCAGGTTCTGGTGGGCCTTCTCGGCGCCTTCGTCGGTCTTGACGAGCAGCGCGATCAGGTTGGAGCTGCCGCCGTTGGTCAGCCACATCTTCGAACCGTCGATGACGTAACCGTCGTCGGTCCGGCGCGCGCGGGTCTTGATCGCGGCGACGTCGGAACCGAGGTCGGGCTCGGACATCGAGAACGAGCCGCGGACCTCACCGGTCGCCATACGCGGCAGGAAGTGCTGCTTCTGCTCCGGCGTCCCGTGCTGTTTGATCATGTGCGCGACGATGAAGTGCGTGTTGATGACACCCGAGACGCTCATCCAGCCGCGCGCGATCTCCTCGACCACGAGCGCGTAGGTCAGCAGCGATTCGCCGAGGCCGCCGTACTCCTCCGGGATGGTGAGCCCGAACAGGCCCATCTCCTTCATCCCCTCGACGATGTCGGCGGGATAGGTGTCGGAATGCTCCAGCTCCTGCGCGCGCGGGATGACCTCCTTGTCCACGAACTGGCGGACCGTGGCCAGGATCTCGGACTGCACGTCGGTCAAACCGGCGGTCTGGGCGAGGCGAGCCATCGCTGCTCCCTAAATTCGCGCGCGCCGGGCTCCCGGCGCTGGGTTACCGGTGAGTATGACGCCTGACGGGGGACCCCGCTATGAGCGCAGTCACGCGTACGCCATCCGTGACCATGGCACTGCAGTGACAAGCCGATCACAGTCCGAGGGGGACGAAACGTGGCTCAGCAGCCTTTCGGTGGATTCCCACCACAACAGCAGTACGCTTTCCCGAACCAGCCTCCGGCGCGGAGCAAGGACTCCGGTCTCGCGATGGCCGCCCTGATCTTTTCACTCTTCGGGCTGATCGGGCTGCGTCGCCTTCGCGAAGGCCCGGCGCGGCGAGGTGGGCGGCAAGGGCATGGCACTCGCCGCGTTCGTCGTCGGCTACCTGATGATCGTCCTGTACGCCATCGCGATCCCCGTCGCGCTGAACATCGCCGCGAAACACGGGGCTTTCCGGTAGCGATACGGTCCTCGTCGACGAGGGGACCGGCATGACGAATCCGCACGACCCGTACGGCCACCAGCCGTCCGGGCAGTTCCAGCGGCCCTACGGTCTCCAGCCGTACCAGCCACCTCAGCAGTACTACGTCCAGCAGGCCTACGTGCGGCCGCCGGACCAGGGCATGGCGGTGGCGTCGCTGGTGTGCTCGCTGGTTGGGCTGCTCCTGTGTTTCCCGGCGATCCTGGGGATCGTCTTCGGGCACATCGCGCTGTCGAAGGCCAAACGTGGCGAAGCGGGCGGCCAGGGCATGGCGCAGGCGGGCATGATCGTCGGGTACGTCGTCACCGCGGTCTGGCTGATCCCGGTCATCCTGTGGTTCGTTCTCGTCGTGCTCGCGATCGGAGCCGCGGGCGTCTCGTGACCCGTCCCCGGATACGGTGGTGTCCCGCACGAACCAGGGGGCCAACCGGATGAGCAGCTCCGACTCGCAGGACACACCGTCGACGTCGTCCTACACCGACTCGAACACCTTCTCGGACCCGACTTCGGCGCCGGAAACCGTGTCGGGCCCGGCGGAACCGCAGCAGTTCCAGCCGCCGGCGCCCTTCACCCCGCCTCCGCCGTTCGAGCCTCCCACCCCGTTCGAGGCACCTTCGACCTCGGCTCCGGACCCTGTTCCCGCTCCCGATCCGGCTTCCGTCCCGGTTCCGGTCGAGACGTACGGGCAGGCCATCGACCCGCTGACCGCCGAGCCCGTGCCGCCGCCCTACGCGACTCCGGAGCCGCCGGCCTCGCCGGTGTACGCACCCGCGCCGTTGCCCGCCGCGTACCCGCCGCCGCAGCCGTACAACCCGTACGCGGCGGTCGCTCCCCCGCGACCGCAGGACAACGGGATGGCGATCGCCGGGCTGGTGTGCTCGCTCATCGGGATCTGCTCGTGTGTGACGGTGATCGTCGGGCTGATCCTGGGGCATATCGGGCTGGCGAAGGCGAACCGCGGTGAGGCGGGCGGGCGCGGCATGGCGCTCGCGGCGGTGATCATCGCCTACGTCGTGATCGCGCTGTACGTCGGTTTCGGCGGCACGATGATCATCCTGGGCGTGAACGGTCAGCTCGACTAGCGGTCGGCCGTCGTCACCGCCGCTGCACGAAAGCCGAGCCCCGTCCGGTGCCGAAATGAGGCAGCGCCTCACGTAGCTGCCGGTGGTCGGGACGTCCAACGACCCTTCGCGACCTTGCGGTCGAACCGATCGTCCGAGGTACCGAGCCCGGAGATGCTAGCGTCGGTGACGAACGCCCCAGTGTCGCCTCTGAGGCAAGCGCCTGGGGCTTCTTCACGTCTCAAGGACGCTGTTCCACATCACCCGGTTCCCTGGGCGCCGGCGCCACCCGGCCGTTGGCCGCCGCGTCCTCCGGGGGCGTTTCCCGCTTCGGCGTGTTCGCGTCGAGGAAACGCAGCAGCTCCACCGGGAACGGCAGGACCAGCGTCGAGTTCTTCTCCGCCGAGACCTGCACGACGGTCTCCAGCAGCCGCAACTGCAACGCCGCCGGGGTGTCGGCCATGGTCGCGGCCGCCTGCGAAAGCTTGTGCGACGCCTGCAGCTCCCCGTCGGCCGAGATGACCCGGGCCCGCCGTTCGCGTTCGGCTTCGGCCTGGCGCGACATCGAGCGTTTCATCGACTCCGGCAGCGCGACGTCCTTGATCTCGACCCGGTCGATGTGGATGCCCCAGTCCAACGCCGGACTGTCGATCATCAGCTCCAGGCCCTCGTTCAGGCGTTCGCGGTTCGACAGCAGGTCGTCCAGGTCGCTCTTGCCGATGATGGACCGCAGCGAGGTCTGCGCGACCTGGCCGACGGCCGAGCGGTAGTCCTGCACGTTGACCGCGGCCAGCACCGGGTCGATCACCTTGAAGTAGACGACCGCGTCCACCCGCACGGTGACGTTGTCGCGGGTGATGCCGTCCTGCGCGGGGATCGGCATCGTGACGATCTGCATGTTGACCTTCTGCAGCCTGTCCGCGATCGGCACCAGCAGCGCGAGCCCCGGCTGCCGGATGGCCGGGCGCACCCGCCCGAACCGGAACACGAGGCCGCGTTCGTACTGTTTCACCACGCGAAGGCTGGTCGCGAGCCAAGCACCGCCCGCGACGGCGACCGCACTGAGAATCTCCACCACCATGGCTGCTCCCGGGGTTGTTCTCGCTGTTCACGGTACGCCCGGCGGGTCACGAGGGAAACACGGTGGACAGGGCTGCCAAGGTGGATCCGTGACCGGTTTCAAGATCCCGCCCAAGTTCCTCGACCGTGCCGCCGATCTCGGCCCCGGAGCCGCCGAGTGGCTCGATTCCCTCCCGTTCCTCGCCGGGAAGTACACCGCCAAGTGGCAGCTCGAATACGACGGCGAGGCCATGCACGGCTTCGTCGGCGTCGCGCAGCCCGTTCGCCGTGCGGACGGCTCCCCCGCGATCCTCAAACTCGGCTGGCCGCACGAGGAATCCGACGACGAACCACTCGCACTGTCCACTTGGGCCGGTCAGGGCGCGGTTTTGATGTACGACAACGTGCCCGAGGACGGCGTGCTGCTCCTGGAGCGGCTCGACGCCGGCCGGTCACTCGAAACGGAGCCGATCCGCGAGGCCGTCGAGACCGTCGGCGCCCTGGCGCGACGGCTGGCCGTCCCCGCGCCCGAAACGCTGCGGCGATCCCTTCGCGAGGAAGCCGCGGAGCTGGTCACCGAACTCCCGGAGACCTGGAGCGAGCTGGGTGAACCGTTCGATCGCAAGTACCTCGACGCCGCCGTGGAAATCTGCGTGAACCTCGGACCGGAGGCCGGTGAGCTGATGGTGAACGAGGACCTCCAGTTCGAGAACGTCCTCGCCGGGGAACGCGAACCGTGGCTGGTGATCGACCCGAAGCCGCTTTCGGGTGACCTCGAGTTCGGCGCGATCTCGATCCTCTGGAACCGGGCGAACGAGTCCACAATGGACGAAAAGCTCGCGTGGTTCGCCGCGGCCGCCGGGGTCGACGCCGAACGCGCGCGGGCGTGGACGCTGGTCCGCGCGGTGCAGAACTGGATCTGGCTGTACGAAGACCTCGCCGAGGGCGCCTCGCCCGAGACCCTCGCCGAAGACCCGGCCTACGCCGCCGTTCCCGGAATCGCCGCCTGGGCATTGCGGTGATCACACGAATCGTCTCGGGCCCCGGGAGCGGATAACCTTCGGGCATGGCAGCCGTGAACAGGGTATTCGCAGCTCAGCTGGCCGGTTTGCCGGTTTTCGGCCCCGATGGTGAATCGATCGGCAAGGTGCGGGACCTGGTGGCGGGCCTCCGCCTGGACCAGCAGCCCCCGCGGATCCTGGGCATCGTGGTCGAGCTGACGACGAGGCGCCGCGTGTTCGTGCCGATGTTGCGCGTGACCTCGATCGAGCCCAGCGCGGTCACGCTCGCCACCGGATCGGTGAACATGCGGCGATTCCATCAACGGCCCAACGAGGTGCTGGTGGTCGGGCAGCTGTTCGACGCGCACGCCACCCTCGCCGGCTCGGATACGCGGGTCACCGTCGTCGACGCCGGCATGGAGCCGACGCGCACGCGCGACTGGGTGCTCGCGAAACTCGCGATCCGGGAACGGTCGAGCAGGCTCGGCCTCGGCAGACGGCGTTCGGCGATGCAGGTGCTGCCGTGGGCGGAGGTGTCCGGGCTCGGGCTCACCGACCTGACCGGCCAGACGCAGGGCGCGGCGCAGCTGCTGATGCTGTTCGACACCATGCGCGCGGCGGACATCGCCGCCACGGTCCGTGATCTGCCGCTGAAACGGCGGCACGAGGTCGCCGACGCGATGGACGACGAGCACCTCGCCGACCTCATCGAGGAGCTTCCCGAGGACGACCAAAAGGAACTGATGTCCTATCTCGCCGAGGAACGCGCCGCCGACATCCTCGAAGCGATGAACCCCGACGACGCCGCCGACCTGCTGGCCGAGCTGGCGCCCGCCGACCAGAACCGGTTCCTGGAACTCATGGAACCCGAGGAATCGGCGCCGGTGAAACGGCTGCTGGAGTACTCGTCCGACACCGCGGGCGGGCTGATGACCCCCGAACCGGTGGTGCTGACGCCGGACGCCACGATCGCGGAGGCGCTCGCGCATATCCGCAACGCCGACCTCCCGGTGGCGCTGGCGAGCATGGTCTTCGTCAGCCGTCCGCCGACGGAGACGCCGACGGGCCGCTTCGTCGGCGTCGTCCACTTCCAGCGCCTGCTGCGTGAACCACCCGCGGAGATGGTGGCGAGCGCCATCGACTCCCAGCTGCCCGCGCTGCGGCCGAACGCCACCTTGTCCGAGGTCACGCGCTACTTCGCCGCCTACAACCTCACCTGCGGGCCGGTGGTGGACGCCGAAGACCATCTGCTCGGCGCGGTCACCGTCGACGACGTGCTCGACCACCTGCTCCCGGAGGACTGGCGCGAGACCGGGCTGCACGACATCACCGGCGAGACCATCGAAGAGCGCGAGGAGGCCGAACGTGCCTGAACTGACGTCCGGGCGACGGCTCGACCAGCCCCGTGGCCAAGGCCGGTTCAGGCTGAACCTGGATCCCGACACCTTCGGCAGGCTCACCGAACGGGTCGCGCGGTTCCTCGGCACCGGTAAGTACCTCTTCTGGCAGACCCTGACCGTCATCGTCTGGATCGTGCTGAACCTGGTCGCGGTCTCCCTGCGCTGGGATCCGTATCCGTTCATCCTGCTGAACCTGGCGTTCTCGACCCAGGCCGCGTACGCCGCGCCGCTGATCCTGCTGGCGCAGAACCGCCAGGACGACCGCGACCGCGTCTCGCTGGAGGAAGACCGGAACCGCGCCGAGCAGACCAAGGCGGACACCGAATACCTCGCGCGGGAGCTGGCGTCGCTGCGGATCGCGCTCGGCGAGGTCGCCACGCGGGACTTCCTGCGTGGCGAGCTCGACCGGCTCCGTGAGGATCTTGATGCCAAGCCGCGCAAGGCCAAAACCGACCGCACGGCCACCGGTACTTGATCTTCGCGGATGAGGCGCCGCCCGCGATCCCATCGCCAGGGCGCACGCTGGCCGAACAGGTCGCTTCTTGCTCCCCATGGCGCCCTGCCGCTGTGATCCCGGGCCTTCGGCCAGGCGGGTTCGTCCAGCTCCGCCTACCGGTACGTAACATGGTGGGGTGACCAGTACGCAGCAACTCCCCAGCGTCGACGATGTCCGCACCGCGCTGAAGGCCGTGTACGACCCGGAGATCAAGAAACCGATCACCGAACTCGGCATGGTCAAGGACGTGGAGGTCGGCTCGGACGGTGTGGTCACCGTCGGGATCTACCTGACGGTCGCCGGCTGCCCGCTGAAGGCGACCCTGACCAACGACACCACCGAAGCCGTCAAGAAGCTCCCCGGCGTCAGCGACGTCCGGGTCGAGCTCGACGTGATGAGTGACGAACAACGCACGGAGCTGCGAAAATCGCTGCGCGGTGACGCCGCGGAGCCGGTGATCCCGTTCGCGCAGCCGGGTTCGCTGACGCGGGTCTACTGCGTCGCGTCCGGCAAGGGCGGCGTCGGCAAGTCCTCGGTGACGGTGAACCTCGCGGCCGCGATGGCCGAACGCGGGCTTTCCGTCGGCGTGGTGGACGCGGACATCTACGGGCACTCCGTGCCGCGGATGCTCGGCGCGCGGGAGAAGCCGACCAAGGTCGACACCATGATCATGCCGCCGCAGGCGCACGGCGTGAAGGTCATCTCGATCGGCATGTTCACCCCTGGCAACCAGCCCGTCGTGTGGCGCGGGCCGATGCTGCACCGCGCGCTGCAGCAGTTCCTCGCCGACGTGTTCTGGGGCGACCTCGACATCCTGCTGCTGGACCTGCCGCCCGGCACCGGCGATATCGCGATCTCGGTGGCGCAGCTGATCCCGAACGCGGAGATCCTGGTCGTCACCACCCCGCAGCAGGCGGCCGCCGAGGTGGCCGAGCGCGCGGGCGCGATCGCGTTGCAGACGCGGCAGCGGGTGGCCGGGGTCATCGAGAACATGTCGTGGTTGGAGACGCCCGGCGGCGAGCGGATGGAGATCTTCGGCTCCGGTGGCGGGCAGTCCGTCGCGGACTCGCTGTCGAAGTCGGTCGGGTCGACCGTGCCGCTGCTCGGTCAGGTCCCGATGGACCCGCGGGTGGTCTCCAACGGCGACGCCGGGACGCCGATCGTGCTGGCCGAGCCGGACGCGCCGGCGTCGCTCGTGCTCAAGGAGGCGGCGAAGAAGCTGACCGTCCGGGCGCGCGGGTTGGCCGGGATGATGCTGAACGTCACTCCCGCGGGCCGCTGACCTGCTGTTTCTCTCCTTTGGGGAGCAAGGGACCTTTGGTGTCGCTTTCGCGGGCGGCGGGGGTCCCGGCCTGGTCCCGATGTCAGGAAGGGTCGTTCAGGACATTTTTCGTCCTGAACGACCCTTCCTGACATTTGGCGAGGTTCACGCGACTCCACGGACGACGCTATGAACGGTCCTTTCCTTGCGAATTTTGCAAGGAAAGGACCGTTCATAGCGCTTGAGTGAGCGCGAGACCTCAGGTGGCGTCCGGGTCGACCGGCGGGCGCTCCCCCGGCTTCAGCGGCTCGGGCTGCGAAGCCGTCGCCGGGTACCCGTTGGGCTTCGAGGCCCCGTTGGCACCGTTCGCCCCGTTGGCACCATTGGTGCCGTTGATGTTGTTGAGCCTCAGCGGATCCGAGTCACCATCGAACAGGTGCTGGGTGACGACCCGCTTCGGGTCGAAGTTCCGCAGGCCCCTCAGGTCCTCCAGCGGCTTGCGCAGCTGATCGAACTCCGGGCCCATCTCCTCGCGCAGTTGCGTCTTGGCCCCGGTCGCGAAGTCGCGGACCTTGCGGACGCTCTTCGCCACCCAGGACGCCGCTTCGGGCAGCCGTTCCGGACCGAGGATGAAAAGACCCGCGACGACGATGATGAGGATCTCTCCCCAGCCGACACTCTCGAACACCCGTGTGAACCTCCGCCTCGGCGTCTTCCCCGTTCAGGGTACCCGGCCGAACCCGCTAGTCCGAGGCCAGTTTCACGTCGACGACAAGTGAAGACCCATCCCGGACAAGACGGACAGGGACCACTTCGCCGACTTCGCGGGCGCGGACCGCGACGAGCAGTTCCGCCGAGTCGCGCACGAGCCGTCCGCCGACCTCCGTGATGACGTCGCCTTCCTTGATCCCGGCGGAGGCCGCGGGGCCCCCAGGGGCGACGTTGCGAACCTGTGCGCCCATGGTGCTGGAGCCCGCGACGGTCGACGAAGCGTTGATGCCGATGTCGGGATGGACGACCTTGCCGTCCTTGATCAGTGTTTTCGCGATTTTCACCGCGTAGTCACTGGGGATGGCGAACCCGATGCCGATGCTGCCGCCTTCGGCGCTGGACGAGCGGATCGCGGAGTTGATCCCGACCAGCGCACCGGTCGCGTCGACGAGCGCGCCGCCCGAGTTGCCGTGGTTGATCGCGGCGTCGGTCTGGATGGCCTCGTAGATCACCGGCGCGCTGCCGCCGTCACCACCGGCGGTCACCGGGCGGTTGAGCGCGCTCACGATGCCCGCGGTGACCGAGTTCTGCAGCGCCAGCGGCGAGCCGACGGCGATCACCGAGTCGCCGACGGCGAGGTCGGAGGACTTCCCGACCTGTAGCGCGGTCAGGTTCTTGACGTCGACCTTGACCACCGCGAGGTCGGTTTTGGGGTCGGCGCCGACGACCTTCGCCTCGACGCGCCTGCCGTCGAAGAACACGGCTGTGACCTTGGTGGCCGCGTCGGCCGTCGCGGCGGAGATCACGTGTTCGTTCGTGAGCACGTAACCCTGGGTGTCGATGACGACACCGGAGCCCTGCTGGCCCGCGTCGGCGCCGGGTTTGAACACCTCGAGCGAGACCACGGCGGGCGCCACCCGGTGGGCGATGTCCGCGATCGACCCTGCCGGACGCTCCTTGGCCGCGTCGGCTTCGGAGATACTGGCCTGCCCGGTCAGTTCGGTGCCGGTGTCGGCGAACCACCAGCCGATCAGCCCACCCGCGGCGCCGATGACCAGCGCGACGGCGGCGAGCATCGCCAGCGCCTTCGTCTGCACACGCCGCCCGAAAAGGACCTCCGGAAGGCTCAGCAGCGCACCCTGCGGGCGCTTCGCGTCCTTCTCCTCTTCCGAGTCCTGATGCACGGCGGGCCCGGCGAGCACCGCGCCGGACGACGGGTCGCGCCAGGGATCCGAGGTCGTGGTCCAGAGCGGGCCTTCGCTGCCGTTCGCGGACGGTTCGGAGCCGTTGGTCCCGTGCGGCCGCTCCAGCACGACACCTTCGGCGCCCGGCGGGCGGCGAAAGGCCTCGGCGAGCGATTCCGGCGTCGGGGGCGCGAGGTTCAGACCCGGCGCGGACTGCCCGTTGGTGCCCGGCTGGTACAGCTTGTCGAAGGCACCGTCGACACCGCGCGGCCTGCCGAACGTGGCCGCCTGCGCCGGATCGACGGCGGGCCGGGCCAGCGGGCGCGGCGCCAGCCGATCCCCCGCCGGGTCACCAGGCTGCTGCGGATTCGCGTTCGGCTGCTCGGTCATCATTCCCCGGGACTGAGATCAGGTTGGCCGGACGCGAGAGTACGCCAGGCCTTACCCGGGATTCTGCCGTGACCACGGTGAAGTGCGCGTTGATTCCCCGAACCGGCGAGAAATGTGACACACCAGGCAACGGTGTTTCACGTCTGGCAGTCTCACGGTCATGCCGGAGAACCCCGGGGCTCCTTTTCCGCCCCAGCACACCCCTCACCAGCCACGCAAGAAGAAGGGCTTCTCCTTCAAGGTCCAGATGATCCTGCTTGCCGCCTCGCTCGTCGTGGCCATCGGCGGCTTCGCCGTGATCATCACGCTGAACAATATCGCGGGCCCGGAGAAGCAGGCCAAAACGCTGAGCGAGGGCGACTGCGTCGTGCTGACCGGATCCGGCGAGGAGGCCGACGCGGTCCCGACTGGGTGCGATTCACCGCAAGCGCCGTACACGGTGGGCCTCATCGGGGTCGACAAGGGTGAGTGGAGCTGCGACAACCGTTTCTACAAGTACGCCGTCCCGACGCCGCTACGTGGGGAGGGCGTCGGACTGTGCCTGGCGATCAACGCCCAGGTCGGGTTGTGTTTCGACGACGTCGCGACCAAGACACCGCCGCCGCTGAAGGACTGCGGCTCGGCGCGGCTGAAGATCAGCGAGGTCTTCCCGCGGACGAGCGTGGAGGAAAGCCTCTGCGCCGACGACTCCGTGGAGGTCATCTCCTACGTCGGCAACGAGACTTCGAAGTTCAAGAGCGCGACGATCTGCTTCGTCACGCCCTGACGAAGCAGATCAGCGGGCGGACACCGGCATGGGCACGCTGGACGTGCTCGGGCTCGGCGTGGTGCTGCGCGGCGGTTCCAGCTGGGCGCCGCCACCCAGCTGCGCGGGCAACAGCCCGGCGTTGACGCCTTGCGGCGGGGTGAAACCGGTGGTCGGCTGGTCTTCGGTGCCGTCACCCGAGGTCGCGACGAGGGCGAGGGCACTCAGGACCAGGCCCGAAACGACGACGCCGGCGCCCTGCGCGTACTTCCGGCGGGCGAGGCCGAACCGCCCGCCGCCGAGGACGTTCGGCGACTGGCCCAGTGGCGCCGTTGATCCCAACGGCGCTGTACCACCCAAAACCCCGGTGTCGCGAAGTCCGGCGACCCGGTCGGGCCGCTGGATGGCCACCAGCTGACCGTCGGCGGTCATCGCCAGGTTGTCCGGTGTGCCGGGAAGTTCGGTGTTCTGCGGGATGGAGCACAGGCTGGCCAGGAAACCCGCCGACATCGACGGGGCTCCCGCCTGCTTCACGGCGGCGACGGCCTGGCGCTGCGCGGTCACCTCGGCCGCGCACGCCTGGCAGCGGGCGATATGGGCCGAAGCCCTGTCCTGGGCGCCGAGGGACAGCTCCCCGTCGACGAAGGCGACGATGGCGTCCGGAAGCAGATGCGACTCGGGGAGTCCCCAACCTCGCGGTGCGGTCATACCCCCACCTTCGCAGACTCCTGCGCCGCGGCGCGACGGCGCTCCAAAGAAGCGCGAAGCGCCTGGCGGCCGCGGTGGATCCGGCTGCGCACGGTGCCGAGCTTGACACCGAGGGTGGCGCCGATCTCCTCGTACGAGAGACCTTCGACGTCGCACAGCACGACCGCGGCACGGAACTCGGGCGGCAACTCGTCGAGCGCGGCCTGCAGGTCCGGGTCGAGATGCGTGTCCGAGTAGACCTGCTCGGGGCTCGGGTCGTCGCCGACGATGCGGTCGGTGTCCTCGGGGAGGCCTTCCATCCGCACGCGCGAGCGGCGGCGGGCCATGTCGAGGAAGAGGTTCGTGGTGATGCGGTGCAGCCAGCCTTCGAACGTGCCGGGCTTGTAGGACGCGAGCGAGCGGAAGACCCGGATGAAGGTCTCCTGCGTCAGGTCTTCGGCGTCGTGGGCGTTACCGGTCAGGCGGTACGCCAGCCGGTACACGCGGTCGGCGTGTTCACGCACGACCTCGTCCCACGAGGGCGGCGTCCATGCGGCCTCGTCCACCGTCACCGGCGTGACCTGGTCCGCGTGCTGGTCCTGCATCGTTTCCTGCATCGGGGAAGTAGGCACCTCCATCAGCGTCTTCTCCCAACTACTCCACCCAACGCGGGCGATGAGCACGGTGTTCCCGTTGTCGAGGACCAGTCTGTCCGGCCTGCTTATGTTTCTAGTGAGACTGGACTGAGAGGAGGCTGAGAAGTCGGTACCAGGGAGTCTTCGCTCTTTTGACGATAGGCAGCGCTAACCTCCGCGTGTGAATTCCGGGACGCATGCGGGCTCGCCTGCCGAGGCCGCCGACGCCGACCTCGTCGACGGGTACGTCCCCGACGACGAGGTACTGGCCGCCGCGCGGGCGCGGTCGGCCGATCTGGGGTGCGGTCCGCTGAGCGCGGGCGCGGGTGCGACTCTGCGTTTTCTCGCCACGACGCTGCGGGCGAAGGCCGTCGTGGAGGTCGGGACCGGGGCCGGGGTGAGCGGGTTGTGCCTGCTCGGCGGCATGGTCGACGACGGGATCCTCACCTCCATCGACATCGAGCCGGAGTATCACCGGGCGGCGCGGATGGCGTTCCGCGAAGCCGGCTACGCGCCGGGGCGGACCCGGTTGATCATGGGACGCGCGCTCGACGTCCTCCCCCGGCTCACCCCCGGCGGCTACGACCTGGTGTTCGTCGATTCGGCACCGGTCGAGTACCCGAGCTGCTACGAGAAGGCGGTCTCGCTGCTGCGGCCTGGCGGGATACTGGCGTTCCACAACGTCTCGGGGTCGAGGGTGACCGATCCCTCACGACGTGATCCGGACACCCTCGCGCTGAGGGAGGTCGCACGGGCCTTCCGGGAGGACGAGCGGCTGGTCCCGGCACTGTTGCCGGTGGGCGGCGGGCTGCTGGTCGCCGCGATCGCGTAGCAAGGGACCTTTGCTACCGCTTTGGGCTGAAGGACGCCTTACCCGCGTCTGACGTGGCGAAGGGCGCTTTCACCGCGTGTGATGCGGGGAAAGTCCCCTTCAGCACGGCGACCGCGGCGATGGCGAGCCAGGCGGCGGTGAGCACGATCAGCCAGGTCCAGCCCGCGTGCCCGTAGACGGTCGCACCCACGGCGCCGCCGATGCTGCTGCCGAGGTAGTACGAAAGCGTGTAGAGCCCGCCCACCTGGCCGCGGGCGTTCTCGGGCGCCTCCGCGGCGGCCCAGCCGTTGGCGACGGCGTGCGCGGCGAAGAACGCGCCGGTCAGCACCACGAACCCGGCGACGACCATGGGCAGCGAGTCGGACAGGGTCAACGCGGCGCCCGCGATCGTGAGCAGCAGGGCGCCGGCGAGCGACCGGCGGCGGCCGAACCGGCCGACGAGCTTGCCCGCAGTCGCCGACGAGACCGAGCCCATCGCGTACGCGAGGAAGACGAGCGACGCGATCGCGGGCGAGAGGTACAGCGGCTCGCCGGTCAGGCGGAATCCGGCGGCGTTGTACAGCGCGACGAAGGAGCCCATCGCCAGCAGCGCGACCGCGTACTGGACCAGCAGGACCGGCTTGCGCACCGCTGCGCCGAGCCCGGACAGCACCGCTCTGCCTTGCTCACGTAACCGCTCTGACCTGCGACGATCCCCCAAAGTGGTAGCAAAGGTCCCTTGCTCCCCCGGCGGCAGGGCCAGCACCGTGACCACCGTGCAGACCAGCCCGATCCCCGCGACCACGATCAGCGCGCCCTGATATCCGAACGGTCCGGCGGTGAACCCGGCCGCGAGCCGTCCGATCATGCCGCCGATGGTGTTCCCGGCGATCATCGCGCCCACCGCCGCCGCGAGCCCGGCCTTGCCGAGCCGTTCCGCGAGGTAGGCGGCGGCCACTCCGGGGAACCCGGCGATGGCGACCCCTTGCAGCGCCCGGAGCACGAGCAGCGCCGGATAACTGGGCGCCAGCGGCAGCAGGAATCCGAACACGACCGACGCGACGACCGAAGCGATGATCACCGGACGCCGTCCCACGACTTCGGAGAGCGCGGCGATGGGCAGGACGGCGATCGCGAGGGCACCGGTCGCGACACTCACCGCGAGCGAAGCGCCACCGGGATCGAGGTGATACTGCTCGGCCAGCTGCGGCAGCACCGGCTGTGGCGCGTAGAGCAGCGCGAACGAGGAGATCCCGGCCGCGGCGACGGCGATCGTCACGCGGCGGGTGGTTCCGGTGGCAGGCACGATCCCGAAGCTAAGCCCAGCTAAACGATACGTCTAATACGCTCATCTGCCACAATCAATACCGTGCTGAATGAAAGGATGACCGCCCAGCTAGCCCCGCAGCTCGCCCTGCTCACCGCACTCCGCCGCACGACGAACGTCACACGCGCGGCCGAACTGCTCGGCGTCCCACAGCCCACGGTAAGCCGCCGGATCTCGGCGCTCGGCGAGGCCCTCGGCGCCCCGCTCACGGTCCCCGACGGCCGCGGCATCCGGCTCACCCGTGCCGCCGAACTGCTGGCCGACGCCGCCGAACGAGCACTCGCCGCCGTCGACGCCGGAGTTCGCCAGGCCCGCGAAGAGGTCGACCCCGGATCCGGGCACGTCGTCCTCGGCTTCCTGCACCTGCTCGGCAGGTCGCTGGTCCCCACCTTGCTTCGCGGTTATCGCGCGGACCATCCGGGCGTCCGGTTCACCCTGGTCCAGGGGTCACGTCAAGACATGGTCGACAGGCTGACCAGCGGCGAACTCGACCTCGCGCTGCTCGCGCCCGCGCCCGTCGACGACCCGCTGCTCGACACGGCCGTGCTCACCGAGCAGGAGATCTTCCTGTCCGTTCCGACGTCGCACCGCCTCGCGGAGCGGCCCAGCGCCGCCATCGAAGACCTCAAGGACGAGGAATTCGTACTCCTCGAAACCGGCTACGGCCTCCGCACCATCACCGACGAACTCTGCGCCGAGGCCGGCTTCGAGCCGAAGATCGCCTTCGAGGGCCAGGAGTCCGACACCGTCCGCGGGCTGGTCGCGGCCGGGCTCGGTGTCGCGCTGCTGCCCCGTTTCGAACCGGGCAGCCCCGCAGGAGTCGTCGAAGTCCCGCTGGTGCCGCCGGTCGGGCGGACCATCGGGCTGGCCTGGCGCCGCGATGTCGTCCTGCCGCCCGCCGTGCTGCGATTCCGTGAGCGGGTCCGCGCGCAGCGCTGGTGACGATCGTCAGGGTCGATCACTGCCGTTCGTCCACCCCGGCCGGGAAGCATTTTCGCTAACTTCGGGTGAATGTACGACGACATCGTGGAGTTGGCGGGCGAGAGCCCGAGCTGGCTTCAGGCGACGGGGATCCTGTTCACCGAAGCAGGGCTGCTCGTCTTCGCCGGGCTCTTCGCCTGGATGTTGTGGCGGGCGCGCACCTCACCCGTCCGGCTGGCCGTGGCGCTGCTGCCGCCAGCCGCGACCGCAGCCGCGTATCTGATCAGCGAGGGTCTGAAGAGCGTGATCCAGGAGGACCGGCCGTGCCGTCACCTGGTCACCCTCGTCGAGTGCCCGCCGACCGGCGACTGGTCCTTCCCGAGCAACCACTCCACGATCGCCGCGGCGGCCGCCGTCGGCTTGGCACTCGCCTGGCGACGTCTGGCGCCGTGGGTGCTCCCGGGCGCCCTGCTGATGGGCTTCTCACGGGTCTTCGTCGGCGCGCATTACCCGCACGACGTGCTCGCCGGACTCGTCCTCGGCTCCGTCACGGCGTGGCTCGTGCTCCGGTACCTGAAAGCCCCGGCGACGGGGATCGCCCGACGGCTCACGGCTCATGCCGGAGACGCGCCGACCCAGCCCATGCCCAAGGTCGACCTGCGGAGCGGTAGCAAAGGTCCCTTGCTCCCGCCCCGCAGGTAACCGCAGGTCAGGCGTAGGAGGCGACCAGTTCGACCAGCGTCCGCGCCGCGAAACCGGTGGCCCCCGGCACGACGTCGGCGTAGGTCTTGTCGGCCCGCGCGGGGCCGGCGATGTCGAGATGCGCCCACGGCACGTCGCCGACGAACTCCCGCAGGAACAGCGCCGCGACGATGCCGCCGGGGCCACCCGGCGCCTGCCGGACGTCACCGAGCGAGCCCTGCACGGTCTCGGCAAGGTCCTCCAGCAGCGGCATCCGCCACCACGCCTCGCCGACCCGCTCGCCCGCCTTGGCGACCCGCTCCGCGAGTTCGTCTTCGGTGGCGAAGACACCGCCGGTGCGGACGCCGAGCGAGACCTTCATGGCTCCGGTCAGGGTCGCCGCGTCGATCACCGCGTCCGGCTTGTGCTTCTTGATGCCGTAGACGAGCGCGTCGGCCAGGACCATGCGGCCCTCGGCGTCGGTGTTGCCCACCTCGGTGGTCTTACCGCCGTAGTGCCGGACGATGTCGCCGGGCCGGTACGACGAACCGGACACGTGGTTTTCGGCGGCGGGCACCAGCCCGGTCACCTTGACCGGCAGGCGCAGCGCCGCGATCGCGCGGACCGCGGCGATGATCGCCGCGCCGCCCGCCATGTCGGTGCGCATGAGGTGCATGCCGTCGGCCGGTTTGATCGACAGACCGCCGGTGTCGAAGGTGATGCCCTTGCCCACCAGCAGCAGATGCGTCGTCGCCCCGCGAGGCCGGTACTCCAGTTCGATCAGCCGCGGCGGCGCGGCCGACCCGCCACCGACGGCGAGGACGCCGCCGAAGCCCTGCTCCGCCAGCCACTTCTCGTCCCGTGCCGTAACGGTCAGGTTCGGGATGCCACCGGCGACCCTGGCGGCCGTGTCGGCGAGCCAGGCGGGGGTCTTGACGTTCGACGGCGTGTTCGCCAGATCGCGCGCGAACGCGGAGGCCGCGGCGAGTTCGCGGACCCGCTCCAGGTCGACCTCGTGCCGTGTGATCAAGCGCACGGTCCGCAGGCTCGGCTTCGGGTCCTCGGCCGTCACCGTGAACCGGTAACCACCGAGCAGCAGCCCGAACGCGAGTTCCTCGATGTGCTCGGCGCCCGCGTCCTCCGGCAGTTCGACGGCGAAGGCGCGGAACGTCTTCTGCCCCGCCTTGACGTCTTCCTCCAGCGCCGACGTGACGGCGCGGACCAGCGCGGCACCGGCCTTGCGGTACTGCTTCGGCTCGCCGTCGCCGACCCCCGCCAGCCAGCGGACACCGCCGGCCGGCACGGTCTGTACGTCACCGGCCTTGCCGGTGGGCCGCACTCCGCCGATCTCCTCGAGCCCGGCGTCACCGTCCTCTTCGGACGGCGCGGCGATCAGCGTGGCCAGCGGCGTACCGCGCTTCAGGTCGTCCGAGACCTCGAGTTCGAGCAGCTTCCCCGGAACGGGGGGTAGCGGGTTACGCACAGTGAGCGACCTCCGGGCGCAGATGAACCGCGACCCCGGCCTCCGAAGGGAGACCGGGGTGCGGGTGGTTGAACGTTGGTGCGGTCCGGCTCAGCCGGTGACCTCCTGCAAGGCCGCGCCGAGATCCTTCGCTTCTTCCGCGGAGAGTTCGACGACGAGGCGCCCACCACCCTCGAGTGGTACGCGCATCACGAGGCCCCGCCCCTCCTTAGTCACTTCGAGGGGACCATCTCCGGTCCGGGGCTTCATGGCCGCCATAGCGTGCTCCCTCCGTCTCAACCGGCGCGCCCGGGTCGCGCTCGTCAAAGCCAGCCGGGTCTACTGTCCATTGTCCCTCATCAGCGGCCGAGCGCGAACGCGGACCGATCTTTTGCCGCCGTATCGGTGCTGGTATGCGGCTCGCGAGGCTGAAAGACTCCTCTCAGACCGCAGTTTCGCCGACTAGGAGATCCCGTGACCACATCCGACGTTCTGCTGACCGCCGACGCCGATGGCGTGCGCACCTTCACGCTGAACCGGCCGCAGGCGTACAACTCGCTGACCGTCGAACTCAAGGAACGGCTGCTGGCGGGCCTGACCGAGGCCGCGGCCGACGACAGTGTCCGCGCGGTCGTGCTGACCGGTTCGGGCAAGGCGTTCTGCGCGGGGCAGGACCTGAAGGAGCACGTCGGGCTGCTGCAGGCGGGTGACCCCGCGCCGCTACACACGGTCAAGGAGCACTACAACCCGATCGTCAAGACGATCGTCGGGATGCCGAAGCCGGTCATCGCGGCGGTGAACGGCCCCGCGGCCGGCGCGGGCGCGGCCTTCGCCTACGCGAGCGACCTCCGGATCGCCGCGACGTCGGCGAACTTCCTGATGGCGTTCGCGAACGTCGGCCTCGGCCCGGACTCGGGCGCGTCGTGGACGCTGCAGCGGCTGATCGGTCTCGGCCGCGCGGCCGAGCTGATGCTGCTGGCGCGCACGGTGGACTCCACCGAGGCGCTGACGCTGGGGCTGGTCAGTGAGGTCGTTCCCGACGAGGAACTGGCCGCCCGCGCGCAGAAGGTCGCCGCGAAGCTCGCGGCCGGACCGACGGTCGCGTACGCGAAGATCAAGAACGTCCTGTCGGTCGCCGCGGAGTCGTCCCTCGAAACCGCGCTGGCGGCCGAGGACGAGGCCCAGACCGCGCTCGGCGCGACCGCCGACCACACCGAGGCCGTCGAGGCCTTCGTGGGCAAGCGCAAGCCGAACTTCCAGGGCAAGTGACCTCGTGAGTGGCGGTGGGGGGGGTGTAGCGGG